>JAIQFR010000150.1 GCA_020073205.1 Terriglobia bacterium | reverse complement strand
ATCTTCACCCTCGTGGACCAGGAGGGGCGCCTGTTCAAGCCGCTGGCCTACACCAAGAACCTCGCCATGGCGATCGCGGCCCTTCTCGCGATCACCCTCGACCCGGCCATGCGGATGATGTTCACCCGGATGGACAGGATGCGGTTCCGACCGCGGTGGCTCGCCTGGATCAGCCACCAGATCGTCGTGGGAACCTACTATCCCGAGGAGAAGCACCCGATCAGCCGGGTCCTGTTCACGATCTACGAGCCCGTGTGCCGGTTCGTCCTGAGGTGGCCCAAGACGATCGTCCTGGTCGCGCTGCTGTTGCTCGCTTCCACGGTCCCCGTGTACCTCCGCCTCGGCTCGGAGTTCTTCCCGCCGCTCGACGAGGGGACGCTCCTCTACATGCCGACGAGTCTTCCCGGCGTTTCCGTGACCGAGGCGACCCGGCTCCTCCAAACCATGGACAGGCTCATCGAGGAGGTGCCGGAGGTGGTGAGCGTCTGGGGAAAGGCCGGGCGCGCGGAGACCTCCACGGACCCGGCGCCGTTCTCCATGATGGAGACGACGATCGTCCTCAAACCGCGCTTTGAGTGGCGCTCCGTCCACCGGTTCTATTCGGACCTGCCCGAATCGCTCCAGAAGCCGTTTCGTCACATCTGGTCCGATCGAATCTCGAAAGACGACATCGTGAACGAGCTGGACCAGAAGCTCCAGTTCCCAGGGGTCACCAACGCGTGGACCATGCCGATCAAGGCCCGCATCGACATGCTGACCACGGGGGTCCGCACCCCGATCGGCATCAAGATCTTCGGGCCGGATCTCACCGTGATCGAGAACATCGGCGCGGAGGTCGAAAGGACGGTCCGGGAGGTTCCCGGCACGCGCAGCATCTACGCGGAGCGGACGGCGGGCGGGTACTTCCTCGACTTTGACCTCAAGCGCGAGGCTTTGGCGCGGTATGGGCTCTCCGTCCAGGAAGCGCAGGACGTGATCATGTCGGCGATCGGCGGGGAAACCGTCACCCGGACCGTCGAGGGGCGGGAACGCTACACGGTGAACGTCCGCTACGCGCGAGAGCTTCGAGACGACCTCGAGAGCCTCAAGCGGGTGCTGGTGCCCACGATGTCGGGTGCCCAGATTCCCCTGGCCCAGCTGGCGGATATCCATTTCACCACCGGTCCCTCGATGATTCGTGATGAGAACGGGATGCTCTCCGGCTACGTCTACGTGGACATCTCGGGGTCCGACATCGGGGGCTACGTCGAGAAGGCGAAAGCAGCCGTCGCCCGGAGCGTGAAGCTCCCGACGGGCTACACGGTCCAGTGGAGCGGCCAGTACGAGAACATGCTGCGCGTCCGCGAGCGCCTCCAGTTCGTCGTTCCGATCACTATCTTCGTCATCTTCATCCTGCTCTACATGAACACGAAGTCCCCGGTGAAGGCGACCATCGTGATGCTCGCGGTGCCGTTCTCCGTGATCGGCGCCGTGTGGCTCGTATACTGGCTCGGCTACAACGTCTCGATCGCGACCTGGGTCGGGATGATCGCCCTCATGGGGCTCGACGCAGAGACCGGTGTGTTCATGCTCCTCTTCCTCGATCTGTCCTACTACGACGCGGTACGCGCGGGGAAGATGAGGACCCGCGACGACCTCAGGGAAGCCATCATCCACGGTGCCGTGAAGCGGATCCGCCCGAAGATGATGACCGTGGCGGCGGCATTCATGGGACTCATGCCGATCATGGGGTCCCTTGGCACCGGCGCCGACATGATGAAACGCGTCGTGGCGCCGATGGTCGGTGGGCTCGTCACGAGCTTCGTCCTCGAGCTTTTGATCTATCCTCCCATCTACGAGATCTGGAAGTGGCGCTTCGAGATGAAGCAGGGCAGAGTAGATCCGTCCGAGATCCCGCTCCCCGCCCGGTCGGGGACCTGAGGAAGGGGATCGCTTTCGGTTCCGGCGGCTTCGCCGCCGGCGACTTTCAAGGCCGACCGATGAGGTCGACCCAGCAGGAGGTTTCGCCATGAGAACTCTGCGCATCACCGCCGCGCTGATCGGAGTCGCGCTGATCGCCTCAACGTCGTTCGCCGCCGGTCACGGGAGCGCCGCTGCCGCCGAGCCCGAGAAGGGGGTGACGGTTCAAGGCGAGATCCTGGACATGGCCTGTTTCGTCTCGCACAACGCCCAGGGCGCCTCGCACGCGGGGTGCGCCGTGAAGTGCCTCAAGGGCGGCCAGCCGATGGGACTCCGCGCGACCGACGGCACGGTCTATCTCCTCTTCGCCGATCACGGCGACGCCAGCGCTTACGACAAGGCCAAGGAGCTCGGCGGGAAGAACGTCGAGGTCAAGGGCCAGCTCGCGTCGAACGGCGCGTTCAAGGGGATCACGGTCGAGGACGTGAAGCCGCTCTGATCCTCGGCGCGGCTCCCGCCGGGAGGGTCATGCGTCGCAGACGACTCCTGCCGATGGCGGGGGCCGCGGCCCTGCTTCTCGTGGCGGCCGCCGCGACCGCGCTCCCGTCGATTCGGCTGTATTGGAGGCACGCGTCCGCGAACCCTGTCCGGCGTGGCGCGGAGCTCGCGCGGCAGCTCGGCTGCTTCTCGTGCCACGGCGATCTCGGCGGTTCCGGGATTCCCGAGCCGGGCGCCGACGACCGGCAGGTTCCGGCGTGGAGCGGCGGTCTTTGGATGATGTACGTCAAGGACCGGGAGGAGGTCCGCGAGTTCATCCTGGACGGCGTGAGCCGGCGCCGTGCCGCCAGCGCCTCGGCGCGCGATAAACGGGTCGGCGCCGGCATCCGGATGCCGGCGTACCGTAGGCTCCTCCGCGCGGGCCAGGTCGACGACCTGGTCGCCGCATTCGAGGTTCTCTCCGGCATGAAGGGGCCGCCGGACGGCACCCCGGAGGAGCGTGGAAGGGACATCGCACGCACACGCCGTTGCTTCTCGTGCCACGGTCCCGCCGGCTCGGGGGGCCTCCCGAACCCGGGGTCGTTCACCGGTTTTGTCCCCGGCTGGTACGGTGCCGATTTCGCCGACCTCGTCCGGAGCCCCGGAGAATTCGAGACCTGGATACGCACCGGTGGACTTCCCCGGCTGTCGAGCAGCCCGGTGGCGTCCGTCTTCCTCGAGCGCCAACGCCTCGGGATGCCCTCCTACCGCGCTCTCCCCGCGACGGACGTGGACGATCTCTGGGCCTACGTCTCGTGGCTCGCGAGGACTCGCGGCGGCCTCGAGGCTCCCGACCGGCCGTTTTGACCGCTCTCACCGCTCCCTCGGCGACCCGGCCGAGGGAGCGGTGGCACACGTCAAGCCTCTCCAGGGTCCACGTTCGCGGGGGATGCTATAGTCCGCTGTCCCCCGGTTTCCTTCGCGCTACCGAGTTCGGGGAAGAGGATCGTCTCGATGACCATCGCCGCCGAGGAAGTTCTGGCCGCCCTCAGAGGAGTCCGATACCCCGGCTTCACCCGGGACATCGTATCGTTCGGGATCGTCCACGACGTGGCGGTCCATGACGGGCAGGTCACGTTCCGGCTCGATATCACGAAAGCCCCGCGGGATGTCGCGCTGCTCATCGAGGAAGCGGCCCGTGCCGCCGTCCTGGCCCTTCCCGGAGTGACCGGGGTCGACGCGATCGTCGCGTCGCCGGTCCAGCCCCGGCCCGATGCCGGTGCCGAGGCGCCGCTCCTTCCCGAGGTCCGGAGCGTCGTCGCGGTCGCGTCCGGCAAGGGAGGTGTCGGCAAGTCCACGGTCGCGGTCAACCTCGCTGTCGCGCTGGCCCGTCGGGGCGCCTCCGTCGGCTTGATGGACGCGGACATCTACGGTCCGTCGATCCCCCTGATGATGGGGGTGCAAGAGCAGCCGGAGCTGGACGACCAGCGGCGGGTGGTCCCCTTCGAGCGCCACGGAGTCCGCCTGATGTCCCTCGGGTTTCTCATCCCCCCCGACACCGCGGTCATCTGGCGCGGCCCCATGGTGATGAAGGCGGTCGAGCAGCTCCTCCGCGATGTCGCATGGGGAAAGCTCGACATCCTGGTGGTGGACATGCCGCCGGGCACCGGCGATGCCCAGCTCACTCTCTCGCAGAAGGTCCGCCTCGCCGGCGCGGTGATCGTGACGACGCCGCAGGACGTCGCTCTCGCCGACGCGATCAAGGGGGTCGCGATGTTCCGGAAGGTGGAAGTGCCCGTGCTGGGGATCGTGGAGAACATGAGCTACTTCGTGTGCCCCCACTGCGGCGCCCGCACCGACATCTTCGGCCACGGGGGAGGTCGCACGGAGGCGGGCCGCCTCGAGGTACCGTTTCTCGGGGAGGTTCCGCTCGATCCCGCGGTCCGCGAAGGGGGCGACCGCGGGACGCCGATCGCCGCTCTCGATCCGTCGTCACCCCAGACCCAGGCGTTCGACCGGATTGCAGAGAGGATCCTCGCCGCGCTCGGCGTCCAGGTGTCCGCGCGGACGACGGGACTCGGCGGGGTCTTCTCGCGCCTCAGGCGGACGTGACGCCGCATCTCGCGCCCGGATAAGGCCCCACCCCCCGGCTGCTTGGCCCGCCGTCGGTGACGACGTTATACTGGAGCTTCGGTGGGGCCCTGCAGGGTTCCCCTAGGAGAACCGAGGTTGTCGAAACCTCTCATCCTCGCGATAGCCACTTCCGCCGTCCTCCTCCTCGCCGCCGCTCCGCACGGCGCCAAAGACGCCGCCGATGCGGATCGTGTGGTCGCCGAGGCGATGGCCGAAGCCCACGCGATCGAGGCCCAGGCCGAGGCGCTCACCGCGCTGGCATGGCCTGCCGGCGGGGGCGACCCGACCGTTCGCGCGATGGCCAAGGAGAAGCTGATCCTATTCGGCCAGCCCGGGATGGCAGCATTGTGGAAATCGCTGATCACCGTCAAGCCGTCCGACAAGGCCGACGTGGTCAAGACGCTCCTCGCCGAATTCCGGCAGCTGACCGGAGGGCTCCCGCCGGAGTACCTGCCGGCTCTCGACGACGCGATCTGGTTCGGGACACGCGAGTCGAGGCGTATCGCGATTCCCGAGGTCGCTCGGTTCAATCAGGAGGGACCGGTCCTCTCCATCATCGACGCGGCCATGGAGGACCCGGAGATCCTGCCCACCGCGGTCGATGCTCTCGGTCGCCTGGGCGACCCCCGAGGCCGCTTCTTCCTCGAGCGCGTCCTCAACGAAGGGAAGCCGGGCGTGCGCGAGAAGGCCGCGGTGGCGTTGGCGCGCGTCGGCGAGCCAGGGCGCGCGGTGCTCAAGACCGCGACTCGATCGGGCAACAAGGAAATCCGGCTCGCCGCGATTCGTTCGCTCCTGCCGGTCGTCACCGTGGACGATCTGTCGTCGCTGTACGAGTACACCGCCGCGCACGCCGCCGACGACCCGCCGACGGCCAAGGCCGTCGACGCGGCCGCCGCGCGGCTCGAGAAGATCCTGGAGGCGACGCGGGCGGCGGATTCCGCGAGCCCCGCCCCCCGCTGAGCCGGCGTCAACTCTCGCGCAGCTCCTCCCCGATGGCGCGCACACCTCGCACGATGTCGTCGTTCGTGGCGGCGAACGAGAGACGCAGGTACCCCGAGGCTTCGCGACCGAACGCCTCTCCGGGGATCGTGATGACCTTGCGGCGGTCGAGAATACGCCGGCAGACCTCCACGGCCTGACCGTACGCCGACACATCGACGAAGAAGTAGAACGCCCCCCGCGGCAGCTCAAACCGGATTCCGGGTATCCGCGCGAGCTCCTCCGCCATGAGCGTCCTGCGGCCACGGAAAATCTCGAGGTAAGCCGCTCGCTCCGCCTCGGCCTGCGGCGAGAACGCGGCGAGCGCGGCGCACTGCGAGACGCTGGAGGTGCAGGTGACGAGGTACTGATGGGTGGCGATGATCCGCGCGAGGATCGGTGCGGGGCCGACGGCCCACCCGATGCGCCACCCGGTCATGCTCAGGTCCTTCGACAGCCCCGACACGACGAGGCCTCCGTCGCGAGAGAACGCGGAGAGCGATGGCACCGGCCCGTCGTAGGCGAACCCCGCGTAAATCTCGTCGGACAGCCAGGCGACCCCCTTCCGCTCCAGCAGCTCCGCCAGCCGCCTCAGGTCCTCCTCCCGCTCCACCGCGCCGGTGGGGTTCGACGGGGAGCAGACGATCACGAGGCGGGACCGCTCCCCCATCCTGGACTCGATGTCGGCGGGATCGAGCCTGAAGCCCCGAACCGCCCGCAGCGGGTAAGCGATCGGGGTCGCACCGACGAGGCGCGCAGCCACCTCGTAGGCCGGATACCCCGGGTCCGGATAGAGCACTTCGTCGCCGGGGTCGCACAGGGTCAGCAGGACGGCGAAGACCGCCTCTTGCGAGCCGACCGTGACCACCACGTTCTCCGCGCCGGACGCGAACGGCTCGTACCGGCGCGCGATGGCGGCGCGGAGGGCCGGGTCGCCCGCCGTCGACGTGTACGCGGTCCGCCCCGCCGCGATGCCCCCGGCACCGGCCAGCGAGATCCGCGGAGGGGTGGGAAGGTCCGGCTGACCGAGACCGAGGTTGATCGCCCCCGGCGGCGCGCCGTCGAAGATCTGGCGGATGAGAGTGCGATCGATGCCGTCCATGCGGCGCGCGGCGCGCATCGTCATCGCAAGGCCTCCTCGAGGGCGGAAGCGGCGTCCGTCGCGTCGTCCCGGTACTTCGCGATGACGGGCGCCTGGAGGTGAATCCCGAGGCGGGCTGCGTACTCCCCCGCGGCCGGACGCGCCCCGGGGACCACCACGGCGCCCTCGGGCACGTCCAGCGGCCCCGCGGAGCCCGCCCTCAGGACCCTCCCGTGGACCAGGTCGAACAGCGGAACCGATCTCGCGAGGATGACGCCCGCTGCGAGAACCGCGCGCGCGCGAACGCGTGTCCCTTCGTAGATCCCGCAGCCTCCTCCGACGAAGACGCCATCCTCCACGATGACGGGGAGGGCGCCCACCGGCTCGAGCACGCCCCCGATCTGCGAGGCCGCGGACAGGTGCACGTCCCTCCCGACCTGCGCGCACGAGCCCACCAGGGCGTGGCTGTCGATCATGGATCGCTCCCCGACCCACGCTCCGACGTTCACGTACGCGGGAGGCATCACGACGACCCCTGGCTCCAGGTGCGCCCCCCTTCGAACGACGGTGCCCCCCGGAACGATTCTCACGCCGTGGGGCGGTGGGGATCCGTCCGGCAGCAGCCAATCCCTGTCCCTGAAGCGGAAGACCGGCCCCACCGCTGCATCGGCATTGACTCCCGAGCGGAAGGCGAGCACGATCCCGCGACGGACCCACGCGTTCACCCGCCAGCTCCCGCCGTCAGGCACCGCGGCCCGGACTCGTCCCGATTCAAGGGCCGTGAGGAGCGCCTCGACCACGGGCCGAACCTCCTCAGGCGGCGGAGCGGGAAGCGCGGCGAGCAGCTCCACCGCCGCCTGGAGGTCGTCCGGGCTCACCGATCCGCCCCCAGGATCCCCGCCTTCTCCAGCGCGGCACGCATCGCCTGTCTCGTGGAAGGCTCCGCCGGGCCCAGGGGAGGCCGGATCGTGGCCTCGCACCGTCCGAGCAAGGCCATCGCCGTTTTGACCGGGACCGGGCTCGTCTCGACGAAGTTCGCACGCATGAGCCCGAGGAGCCGGAAGTGCATCGCGCGCGCGCTTTCGAAATCTCCCGCCAGCGCGGCGCGAACCATCGCCGCGGTCTCGGTGGGCGCCTCGTTCGAAACCACCGAGATCAGGCCGTCGGCGCCCAGGGCCAGCGCCGGAAGCGCCAGGGCGTCGTCGCCGGAGAGCACCGCGAACCCCGACCGCCGGCGATCGAGAATGGACGCGATCTGCTCCAGGCTCCCCGAGGCCTCCTTGACCCCGGCGATGCCGGGAATCTCCGCCAGCTCCAGGACGAGGTCGGCGCCGACGTTCTGCCCGGTCCTCCCCGGGACGTTGTAGACGATCACCGGGCGGTCCACCGATTCGCAGATGGCTCGGTAGTG
>JAIQFR010000149.1 GCA_020073205.1 Terriglobia bacterium | reverse complement strand
TCAAGACCGCGACCAACCACTTCTCCCTGGCGTTCACCTACGACTGCATCGCGTGGTCGAGGGACACGTCGTGGGGGCCGCGCATCGCCCTCCCTTGGCAAACCGAGCGGCGGTGGGACGAGGCCTTGGACGTGAGGTGGTGAACCCCAAAGGTCACCCGCCCGGGCCCCTCCGCAGGGTGCGTTTATCGCGGGGTCGGACCCTTCCAGGGTGCACTTATGGTGGGGGAGAGGCCTTCCCGAGTGCATCTATCGAACGGAATCGGCGCGCCGGGTGCGTTTATGGGGCCGTCTTCAAGGGTCCAGCGGCATGACGCCCGGCTTCTGCCGGTCGCCTTGCAATAGCTAACTACATTATTCGTCAACACGTTAGATTCTGCTGGCACCGTCTCCGGACCCTCCTGGACTCGTTTTTTCGGGCTGAAAACCGCCCCTAGAATGCCGGTCAGCGGTCCGAATACCCCCGGACGGCCCCCCGTCTGCCGCTCACCTAGTCCACGGAACGCTTCCCAAACCGCCGGGAAAGCCCCTAAACTGCCGCTTGCAGTCGGCGAGGGTGAGCCGCATGTCCGGCTCTCAGCGTGAGACGCCATGCGGTAAGTGATCGGCTTGAGAATGCTTCGATTGTGAAGTGCTTCACCAGCACCACTTTCTATTGTGTGCTTATCTAACATAGCGATGCGTTCACAATAGGAGCGATCGATTGTGACGACGCGAGAGCCTTACAATGACATACGCGGTGAGAGGACCTACTCGCCGCTTCAGCACGCGTGCAGGAGGATCGCGTCAACCTCGGCCTCGGCATCGAGCCAGTCCCGCTCGGGACTGCCGCCCCAGAACCCGCGACGCTCCGCCTTGAGATAGGCCGCCTCCGCGATCAGCTTGCGGCGCTGATTCTGTCGGATGGTACTAAGCGACGCGATGCCATCGACGGTGGACACCAGCATCACTTCCATCGCTCTCGTCACCCATGACAGGTTGTTCTTCGCCAGTGGGACGGGCTCCTTCATGCGGTTGTTCTTGTCCGACCTCATCGCCGAACCTCAGGTAGGTCGACTTGTCGCGCTGACTAAGCGCGCGATCGCCCGGTGCACCGTACTCCAGCGGCTCGGCGCCTGCCATGAGTCAGCGGGCCTCCCGATCGGGCGGTGCCTCGCCGGCGACGCAGGTTCGCCGCAACTACCATCGTCGCTTCGTGTTACGATCTTCCCTTCTCGGGGGATCGACTATGACCGACCGCGCCCGCTACCTGTCCCCACACGGTGTATGACGCTCCACTGATGGCAGATGCCTACGCACAGCTTGCCCTCCATCGCTTGATGCTGCGCGATGAACTCCGCAACGAAGCCTATCGGCGGGCTATCGCACAGGTGGTCAAACCTGGTCAGGTCGTCCTTGACATGGGTGCGGGCACCGGAATCCTCAGCATCTTCGCGGCGCAGGCCGGTGCACGGAAGGTCTACGCCGTCGAGCGCACGGACATCGTGACCGTCGCTCGCGAGATGGTCGCGCGAAATGGGTTCGCGGATCGTATCGAAGTGATCCAGGCCGATCTCGAGGATGTCGATCTCCCGGAGAAGGTGGAGGTCATCATCTCCGAGTGGATGGGCGGACTCGGCGTCGATGAGAACATGCTCACGCCGTTTGTCTTGGCTCGCAATCGCTGGCTCGTGTCGGGCGGCAAGATCGTCCCCGAGCGCGTCACCGCATGGCTCGCACCGGCGTGGATGCACGAGCTCGATGAAGGCCTCGCGCACTGGCGCGCACGTCCGCACGGCGTCGATATGACCGTGATCGCGGACATCAGCGCGAATGATCTGCTAATGACGCAAGCCCGCATCACCACCGATGATCTACTCGCGCCGCCGCAGATGTTGTGGACCCATGACGCCTACACCTGCTCGCTGGCCGAGGCCGATCGATCGTTCGTGGGCACGCAGATGTTCACGGCGGCACGCACGGGCAAGCTATCGGCACTCGCGACGTGGTTCACCGCGGACATGTGCGATGGCTGCGTGCTGACCAATGCCGTCGGCGCACTCGATACCCACTGGGGAAGGATCTTCTTCCCCCTCAAGGACACGATCGAAATCATCGAGGGCGCGCGGATCCAGATCGAGTTGCGCTGCGATCCATCCACCCCGGGTATCTGCGAGTTCGACTGGTCGGTGAAGATCGGCGATGGCGCGACCGAGCGGCACGACACGCGCCCTCACACGCGCCTGCGCTAGCCAACTCGCTGCTTGTCCCTCGCCAGGCCTCCATCCGGCAGCGGAACCGAGGCAAGACGGCCGGTCCCGCAAGGGCAAGTCGCCGATGGAACACCGCGTGGCGGGGATCGCCCCGCTGAAGTCGCCTGGGTTGTTACAGTCGTCAGCGCTCGACACGCCTCGGCCTGCGGTCGGCGCTCGGTGACGTCGGATGCTTGTCCAGGATCGCGTGAACGTGATTCTCCTGGGCTGGAGCAGAGTGGGACCTCGAGCGGGGCCATGGACGCAATGCGGAAATGGGGCTAGGGTCGAAACCAGTCGGAGGGGAAAAGGGACGAAGAAGAAGGGAGATGCCCGATGGGCGACAAAGGCGGCAAGAAGGAAAAGGCGAAGGATCAGAAACGGAAGGTGATCAAGCAAGAGCAAGAGTCGAAGACAAAGCTGGACAAGCAGCCGAAAAGGAAGGCTGACGAGCCCGGGTAGCCTATCCCACCTGACGAGCAATCGCCCACGTCAGCAGTACCAACGCGGTCCTTGCTGTACGGAAAGCGCCGCCGACCCGCATATGACACCGGTGTCATAACACTTCGCCGCGGAGGCGGTCAATGCCGCGGCGAAAGGCGCCGTTGTTCAGATCCGACCAAGCGAACGTCTGAATCTCGCGGCCGCCGTGCTACCATCAACCGTCTTTGAGGGGGGATCCATCGTGCCTAAGCGTCACCGCAACCCATTTACGAAGCACGTCCGCATCATCCGCCAATCACTCACCGCGATCGACCGATCACTCGGGCGGCTCGTGGCGCTCACGAACGGCGCTGGACGGGGCGTCACCGTGGAGCCCAAGGGGAGGAAGCGCAAGCTGAAGCTGTCGCCCGAGCGCCGCGCCGCCCTCAAGCTCCAAGGCCAGTACATGGGCTACCTGCGAAAACTGAAGCCGAGGCAGAAGGCGCAGGTCAAGGCGCTGCGGGCGGAGAAGGGATTCCGCGCGGCGATAGCGATGGCAATGCGACTCGCGGAGGGGTAGCACTCATAAAGGAGGCCGGGAATGAGAGGCAAGATTGCAATCGTGTCTGTGTTGTGCGTCCTGCTCGCCACGTCCGTCGCGCTCGCGGCAGAGACGAAGCAGGCCAAGGCATCCTGGACCGGCACCATCCAGGTGACGGGCAAGCACTCCGAGGCCGAGCTCGCCAAGATGGCCAAAGTGTCGATGGCGGATGCCGAGAAGACGGCGCTTGCGGCCATCGAGGCGAAGGACGCGGACAAGAAGGTGACTAACCGTGAACTCGAAGTCGAGCACGGCTACCTCATCTACTCTTTCGACATCAAGGTCACTGGGAAGAAGGGAATCGAAGAGGTCAACGTGGATGCCGGTGACGGGAAGGTCCTTGCGCGCGAGCACGAGACGTCGAAGGGGGAGGCGAAGGAGAAGCGGGAAGAAAAGGCGAAGTAGCGCCCCCTGAACTACGCTGGCTCCCGCTCGAAGTTCAGCGAGAGCAGTCGCCCCAACGCATCCTCCTGGGAGACGTCTGCCGGCCAGCCGTACGCGTCGGCCACCGACGCGTCGAGCGTGCTGTGAGCGTTCGCGAGCCAGGCCGGGCGCTCGTTGTAAAGATTGGTGAGCGTCCGTTTCTTGAGTTCTGCAGCCGAGGCCCCCGTCGGATCTAGCCATGCATTGCGAAGGCGGATGAGTTTCGTCGTCGCTGCGGCGATCGTCCTCCGCTGCATATCGTTCGGGCGAGGGAACGGGAACGTCTCGAACGTCGTGGTCGCGGTGTATCGCGGGCGGTCCTCGAGAGATGTACCAAGCCGCAGCGCCCAGACTCCGTGGAAGCGGCTGTGCACGATGCCGAAGGTACAGTCGTCGTCGCGGGCGATCGCAACAACCGCGCTATCCGGAAGTACCGCGACATCGAGCCAGACGAACAGACGGTGCTTGGCGACGCGCGGCGTGGCAACATATCGTCTCATCGACGCCAGGGCGCGTCGAAGGTCCTCACCGGAGCGACCATGCAGCCACCAGTGAGTGCGGCGCCAAGCGTCACGGTTCTTGTCGCGCTCCGGCTTGACGTGGAATCGCACGTACGCGAACGGCGCCTCGTAAAGCGCCGCCTCGTTCTCCGGCATGTCCACGCCGAAGTCGATGATATACATGTCCCGCGGCCGGCGCGTGATGTCCATGCCGTTCGCCCAAGGACGCACGACGTCGCTGTTCGGTCGCCCGTTCGGGTTCGGCGGTAGCGCCAACCACTCCTTCGCGAGAGCGCCCGGTATGTCGAATACTCCCACCTTGACGGGGCCTTGAAACGCGATGCCGAGGTTCTCCTTGAGTCTGCGCGCCTTGGTGAGGTCGAGGGCCGCGCCGGTCCCGACCGATCCGCCGGTCAAGTCCGAGTGGATCACGGTCACGGGTTGGCCGTCGAGGCGTTTCTCCTCCTCGTTCCCGCCGTCGAACCCGACGAGCGAGATGCGGACCGCGGCTCCTTCGGGTTCGACGGATCGGTCAGATCGAGGACGGCGTCTCGACACTCTATCGTCTGGATCGGCTTCAGAACCGGGTTCGTGTCGAAAGAAAAGCCATTGCGGAGCTGCCACTGGAAGTGGCCAATCCAGATCGTGACCTGCGCGAGCTCCGAGGCGTACGCGTTAATCTCGATCCCGTGGACCATCTGGGGACCGACCCGGATATCGAGCGAAAACTGCCCGTAGTCGACCTCCGCCTGAAGCTGGAGGACCTCCTTCTCGAGTTCGTGGAGCAGCTCCAGTGCGACGTAGAGGAAGTTCGCGCTTCCGCAGGCTGGGTCGAGCACCCGGACCGAGTCGAGGTGGTCCCTCCGAAACGCGTGGATCGCGGCCTTGGCTTGCTTCCTGATCTTCTTGTCCGCTGCGACGTTCTTGGCAGCAGTGGCCTTGGCGAGAAGCGCCGTGACCTTTTCCTTCGTCGCCGACCACTCGCGCCGGAGCGGGACCATCAACACAGGTTCTACGACGCGGAGGATGGAGCCGCGGTCCGTGTAGTGAGCGCCGATCTGGCTACGCTTCGCGGGATCAAGACCGCGCTCGAAGAGTGTCCCGAAGATCGCCGGTTCGATCTGGCTCCAGTTGAGCGCAGCGACCCGGGCCAGGACGGCGACGTCCTCTCTCGTCAGCGGGATGACGTCGTCGTCGGCGAAAAGCCCTCCGTTGAAGAAGTGGATTCGCTCGATGCCGAACCGCCCGCCCTTTGCCATCGCTCGAAACAGCTCGCGGAGCATTTCCGCGAACTCCCGGGGCTCTCGTGCGCCGGCTTCGATCAACTTCTGGAAGAGCTTCGCGGGAAGCAGACCCACGTCCTCCGCGAACAGGCAGAACAGGATCCGGTTCAGGAAGTGGGCTGCCCGCTGCGGCTCGACGCCGCGCTGCCGCAGGCCATCGGCGAGCGACGCGAACTCGCGCGCTGCCTCCTCGGTGACTTCCTCGACTCGTCGGCCGGGCTTGAGCTGCTCCGGCTCGGCGAAGAGCGCCTTCAGCGCGTTGCGGTTGGCCTCGAGCGTCAGGTCAGCCAGCTCGAAGGCGTAGACCTTTTTCGCAGTCCCAGTGAAGTTGGTGTGGATCTCGAACCGTTGCATGTCGCAGACGACGAGGAGGGGCGGATTATCGAGGGACTCGCGGTAGCGGAGTAGCTGGTCGTACGCTGCGGTGAGGCTCTTGTGCTTCCCCTTATACTCCCAGGCAAAGTGGTCGCGCATCCATACGTCGGCGAAGCCGTCACCGCCGCCGTACTTGGTCGCTCCTTTCTCGAAACAGTACCAGGCCCCCTCGGGATCGGCCTCGGCGGGTGTCCTTTCCCCGAGGAGGCGGCAGAGGTCGATGAAGTGCTCCTGAGCCGCGGAGCTCTCCTTGAGCATCGAGACCGTCCACTTGTGGATGAATTCCTGGGGCGTCACCAGCGTCGATCTCCTCACGTCGAGCAGGTTGGGGGCGAATTGTAACCCTTCCTACGCGCGGGCGAGCCCCGGGCCGGTGAAGAGCCGCATTTGCCTGGATTAGCGGGGACGCTCCTACTCCCAACGGTCTTTCTCCTTCGCCGCCTCCTTCGTCTGCCACCGCATGTTCCCGCCTCGTCCGGCCCGCCCTCCTTTCCCGCTTTGACGTGGTCGATCACGTAGCCGGGGCAGCGAACGTTCCGGCGCCGGTCTTGCGGTACCTCACTGTTTCTTCTCGTCTGACCTGCGGCCAACGAACGCCTCTCCGCCTTCCGCCGTTCTCGGTCCGATTCCCAGGTCCAGCGCCAAATCGCGGCCAGCCGACGTCAGCTCATAAAGCTGCACTACGCGTACTTCACCTCCGCTCTGCTTTCCTCGTCGTTCGTCGTACCTTCCTACGAGCCTGACGAATCCGGCGTCGATGAGGTCGTCGAGGGGCTCCGTGGATTCGGCGATGCGCTCGGTCCCAACCCTGACGCTTAATTTACCGTCAAAGGTCTCTATGACGGTGATGCCGCCTCCGCGGCGAAAGGCTGCCGCCAAGACGTGGCGTTGAAGGTCGATAGGGTCCACCATTAGATTGCTGTCGAACTCACGATGGGCTCCCCGCGCCGATGTAAGTAAGGATAGGACTCTACGCCCTGGCTTGAACTGGCTGTCGTGCGCCACGGACCTTTTGCAAACTTCTTACAAATCAATGCAGCCGGCGCTGCCGTCCGACCCACGGCAGCTAGCACTCCTTCGCCCCAGGGGCGACGGGGGTAAACGGGACAGGGGTAAAAGGGACTCCATCCCCGAGTCCAGCTGAGCGGTGGATTTCTGGGGCGGACTAACAGGCGTCGTTCCTATTCGGATCTACGTTCCAAACAAGAGCGCCCGGCAGCTTGGGGGGCGTGGCCGGGCGCAACGAAACGGACGCTGGGAATGTGCCGCGAATCGGGCCCCCCGACCATCCGTCATGCTGGTCCCCGGGGCACCGCCTGGCGTGGCAAGCGGACAATCCCCATCCCATTAATTGCCAAGCGGGTACCGTCATCTCCTATTGATGCGTTCCGCGGCAATCCGACTCCGATTTGGCGAATCGAGGAGTTGGCGGTATTGACAGAGGTCATCGCGCCCGCGCGGGATGGACCCGGGCGGGCCACCCGGAGCCGCACGAAGAGGAGGGATGAATGAAGGAGAAGCTCAACCTGGATCTGGAGGTCGAGGAGATCGAGAAGCGGGAACTCGGTGGCGGGAACTGCTCGTCCTCGACGACGTCTCGCCGTTGCACCTGCATGTGCATCTACACGACCACCCTGGTCGCGGACCTTCACCAGTAAGACCAATCGGAGTGGCTCGGGGGGGCGGGGATCTTCCTCTCCTCCCCGGGCCGTGACGCAGCCGGCTCCTCGCGGCGGGCCGAATGTCGGCCAGATGAGGTTGATCCCACAGCCGGGGCAACGGGTGGTGGCCTCGCCGGTCGAGGGGCGGCCCAGTCGGTCCGCGATCAAGACGCCCCTTCCCCTGGGTGGACCAGCGCCTGCAACGCTGCGCGGCTCGACCCTCAGAGAGAAGACGCGCGGGAGCCGGGGGGCGACGTCTCGGTTGGCTGTTGGGGGGCTGGGTGACATGACGGCCCCTCGCCCAGGTGATGCGGGGTGTCGTCGAGGGATCTCGAAGGGTATCGTATCGTGCGCCCCGTGTCCGGAAGGGTACGTGTTGGCCAAACCGGTCTGGCCGAACTGCTGCGTCTGCGTCCCCGCTCCTTGACTGTCGCGGGCGCCCTGGAGAACCGCCGGGGCGTCCGCTACCGGAACATACGTATCCTGGAAAACGCGCCATTCGCCTGGCGAACCCGTGGCTGGCGCCGGCTGATCGGGCGATCGCGTCGTTTCGATCCTGACCCGGCTCGTCCGCGCCGCCCTCCTTCAGCACCTCGATGTGGTCGATCACGTAGCCGGGGCAGGCGGCGGTGGCCGCTGGCGGGCGGACAAACCTACCCCATTCCGCCTCGACGGGGAGCCGTTGACCGCTTTTCGCTTGACTCACGCCTCCGCGACCCGTACTTAGCATACCTGCACGCATTCGGGGGGCTCCCATGCGAAAAGCTCTCGTGTCTCTGGCGATCACGCTGACCGCCGTATGCTTGGCCGCGCCTGGCGCTCTTGGCCCGCGATTTTGAAGTTGAGGAGCGCGTCGTCGCACAGAAGGCGATCACGCAACTCTCCGGGACCCACCGGTACTGGCCGAAGGGGAATTCGGCGCCGAATCCGTTTTCATCGCACGCGTGGCCGGGCGAGTCGATCCTGTGAGCCTGCGGGACCTTGCGCCAAAGACGATGTCGGCTCCGAATCCGGAGCTAGCTTTCAAGCTATCTATAGCGGGTTCAGAAGTGTAACGAAGTCTTGGGAGGGGCGTCATGAAGAGTGTCACCGTTCTTCTCGCATCTGCGGTTGTCACATGCATGCTGACGGCGAGGGCGAACGAAGCTACGATGCAATCACCGAGCATGGATTTGCAGCATAGCTTGAGCAAGCCCGGTGAACCGACCAACACACCATCGGAGTTGGAAATCACGCCGGTATATGGTGAGATTGAGGGAGGCACTGCGCTCGAATGCTATCGGTACGGATCGGTGCAGCCTTGTGGCCCCGGGTCTTGCAGCTGCGGCTGCTTCAGCGAAAGAGAACTAGGACCGGGACCCAGCGGCCCCGGTTACTACTTCCAACTTGCCGACAGCATCGGTTGGGGCACGGTCGATGGCACCGTCAACGGGCTAGGAGTCGACGTCGATGGTGTTCGGCTTAGCGCAGGAACCTTGCCAATCGCGGCCTACTACACACATGGTTTCCAATTCGACGGCCCGTCGATCAACTGGGGCCCGATCTGCAACTACGACTTCTCGCTCATTTGGTCGGTCGGTTCCGATATTGGTTCCGCGCACGGCCGCCTGTCGAAAGAGATCGTCACGCCCGTGCCTGAAACTGTAACCGGAGTGCCGTTCAGGTTCGACATCACCTGCGCGGGCCTGCTCTATTGGGGCGATACGAGTGGCGTCTGCTCTGGCATATTCCATGGAGAAGGGTGGGCCTTGCACGTCCCCGCGCCTCTTAGGGCAATGTATCTGCTCGCTGGCGACCAGAACCGGCACGTCTTTCTGGGCACTGGTGTTACGATCGCGTCATCCGGACTAAGTAGTGGTGTTGTAATGGCGACCAATGTTCCTGGAGCCACCCCAGGTTCGATCCCGATTCCTTCCGTTTGGACGCTCCCGCGATACTGGGAGGTCCGAACCGACATTCCGGAGGACCAATTCTCGCTACAACTCGACATAAACTACGACCCCTCGGAGATACCCTCTAGCGTCCAGGAAACCGACCTGGCGCTGTGGAGGTTCGACCCAACGGCTCAGACCTGGCAACAACTTCCAACAACGATCGACCCACTGTCTCATACGGCGACGAGTCCGGGCTTGAGCAAGCTGGGGGTCTTCGTCGTCGGGCCCGGCGTCCGGAGCACCCTCGTCGCAACCCCTTCACGCGGTGGCAACGTGGGCGACGTCACAGTCATCATCCGAGGCGAGAATCTGGACCCGGTGGCGCAGGTCAAGCTCACCGCGGGTGGCCAACCTGACGTCATGGCATATAGTGTTTCCGGCTCCACCGGGTACGATCGTCTTGTTGCAACGTTTGACCTCAGGGGACAACCCGCGGGCACCCGCGACGTCGTTGTGACGAACCCGAGCGGGGTTGCACAGGTGTTGCATGGTGGATTCGAGATCGTCCAAGGCGGGAGCGCGCACAATTGGGTTGATATCATCGGCCCGCCCGTCTTTCGATACGGGGCCACGCCAACGGTGCAGGACTTCGGCATTTTGTACGGCAACAGCGGCGATCTAGATTCGGGACGTGTCGCCATATCGGTGTCATTTTCACCGTCCTTGGTTGGGACGTTGAGGAATGCACCTGGACTTACCAGTGCAGGCCTGACGGAAGAGGGGGACTCCGTTCTTAGCAGCGTCCTTCCGGTGATCACCGCGGGCGCAAGTGGTCAGATGTCACTGCGGTTGGCCCTGCCAGTTCCGCAAGATGTGTACCCCCATGAAGCCTCCGAGATCGTCGCTTGGTCAGACGACCTTCCCAACGAAGCCGTGTCCTCCGCCTCAAACTATTGTGAGTTTTCACAAACGCTTCTTGATCGCCTTCCGTGGACCAGAGCCGAGGTAGATTCTCCAGCTAATGAATCCGATGATCTCGACCGGAGATGGCCGGGCATAGTGGAATGTGGTTTTCCAGACCCCTGCTCTGGCACGGTAGATGAGTGCGAGCGTCGGTCCCGTCTGCTAGCCAACGGCTTTACTATAAGCAACTGCCCCTGTCTGCCTAGTTGCGACAGGGACTGCGAGGCCCCTCCGCCGCCTTACTGTAGAAGTGGTTGCACAAATGTCGCTGGGGTTAACGCCAGCACGATTGATCGATTAATGGAGCTAAACGCGCAGGTCTCCTGCGACCTTACCTTGCACGGAGGAAGCGAAATCGACGGCCACACGGGGGGAGACTGCGCACATTGCAGAGGGTACAGCGTAGACGTGTCTGGGACGTGCCTCTCGACCTTCATCTACGACGAGGAACGCGGATTCCAGCCAGGATTCACCAAAGATGGGCTGCCGACCCGCCGGGCGCCGGATGGAACGCTTTACATTGACGAAACACACACTGCAACCCCTCACTGGCACGTTCAGTTTTCGGACGCCAAGTTTGCGCAGGGAAGTCGGAGCAGGTGGACATGTGACGATGCAAGGCCCAAGTTCTTCGAGTTCGGCACACCTTGGGATCCGAACGACAAGACCGGCTCTGACGGATCGGGACCGGCGCGATACGTGTCTGAGCAGCAGCCGATGCGATATGCGATCTCTTTCGAGAACGAACCCAGGGCATCGGCTGCCGCGCAGCAGGTTGTCGTCACGGACGCGATCGATGTGACGGCGCTGGATCTAAACACACTAAGCCTAGGCGCAATCGTGTTTGGCGAACATGTTGAATCGCCACCCCCGGGGTCGAACGAGTTTACGACGAATGTAGATCTACGCCCGGGACAGAATGTAATCGCAAGGGTAGGCGCAAACCTCGACCCAGCGACGGGCGTGATAACATGGCGCTTTGCGTCGATCGACCCGGCTACGGGACAGCCAGTCACAGATCCCGTGGCGGGTTTCTTGCCGCCGAACGTCAGCTCGCCCGAAGGCCAGGGCAGTGTTTCTTTCACTCTCATGGCAAAGCCTGGTCTTGAAAGCGGGACAGAGATTCACAATCAGGCGACGATCGTTTTCGATGACAACGCGCCGATTGCCACAAGCGTGTGGGTTAATACACTTGACAGCACTGCGCCGAGCAGCCACGTGCTGCCTCTTCCGGGCACGCAAACGACGCGGAACTTCCAGGTGCAGTGGGCAGGCACTGACCCGGATTCGGGCGTCAGGAACTTCACGGTGTTGGTTTCTGACAACGGTAGTTCGTTCCGTCCGTTCGTCAGCGACACCGTGGTGACTTTATCTGAATTTGCGGGTGAGCCAGGGCACACATACGCGTTCTTTAGCATCGCGCAGGATCAAGCTGGGACTTTCGAGCCGTCGAAGTCTCAAGCGGAGGCAATTACGGGGGTGAACTGCGATCCGGGACTATGCGACGACGGAAACGGCTGCACGGACGATTCGTGCGACCCGGCTTCGGGGTGCGTGCACGTCTACAACACGGCGCCATGTGACGATGCCAACGCCTGCACGCAGAGCGATACGTGCCAATCCGGTGCATGCGTCGGCTCGAACCCGGTGACCTGCTCGCCGCTCGATCAGTGCCATGACGCGGGCGAATGTGACCCGAGGACCGGCATCTGCTCCAATCCGGCAATGGCCGACGGTTCGGGTTGCAACGACGGCAACTCCTGCACGCAAGCCGACAGTTGCCAGGGAGGTGCCTGCGTTGGCTCGAACCCGGTGGTGTGCCAACCGCTCGATCAGTGCCACGACACAGGGTTGTGCGACCCAGGCGCCGGTGTCTGCTCCAACCCTTCGAAGGCGGATGGGACGGCTTGTAGCGACGAGAACGCTTGCACGCAAACCGATAGTTGCGAGGGCGGGGCTTGCCTAGGGTCAAACCCGATGACATGCACGGCGTCGGACCTCTGCCATGTGGCGGGGACATGCAACCTCGCGACTGGTCAGTGCTCCAATCCGACCGCACCCGATGGCACACCGTGTGGTGGTGGAGGGGTCTGCAGGGCTGGGAGTTGCGAACCCAGCGGCAATCAAGCGCCCGACTGCACCCGTGCTGCAGCGGACTACTCGTTCCTCTGGCCGCCGGATCACCGATTCGACGCGGTGAGGATCAAGGAGGTCACGGTCTTAGGTGGCGGCGAGGTGAGGATCACGATCATCGGAATTTGGCAGGACGAGCCGTTGCTGAGCGTGGGATCCGGGAATACGTGCCCCGACGGTGCTGGAGTGGGAACTGAAGTCGCGAGCTTGCGGGCCGAGCGCGAAGGAGGCGGCGACGGCCGCGTGTACTACGTGAGCTTCCTCGCAGCCGACGGCACGGGAGCCACGTGCACGGGCACGGTTACAGTCTGCGTTCCGCTCGACCAAGGAGCAGGGAGAAACTGTGGCAACCAGGGACCGCTTGTGGATTCGACCGGGCCATGCGTTGCCCGAGCGAATCCTCCTTTGTCGCCGCAGCGCGCCCTTCGCTAGGGGTTCCGCAGGGCGGAGAAGTCACTGGCGGAGTGGCGCAGCCGGGACCTGCCCAGGCTGTTTCCGTCCACGGAAAGTGGAGGGGGTGTTTCGCGCCCAGTTTGCGGTGGGAGATGAAGGACCGTGGAGTCGGAACCGCGTGACGCGGGAGGTGCGCGCTCGAATACGCAGGACGGTTCGAGAGGCGCCACACGTTTCTGCGACTGCGCACTAGCGAACTCGGGGTTTGGCTCTCCGTTCGTAACCGATCGAGAGACGGCGTTCTTCCCCTCCGCTCTCGCGTCGGGTACCGATAGGCGTGCGCCGGATTCTTCGGCGCTGCGTGGCCGACGTCGAGGAGGACGGGATGCCCAAGAGCCGCACCGGTCGGGTGCGACGTACCGAGAAGCAGTGGACCGAGATTCTCCGGCGATTCGAAGCGAGCGGCGAGGGTTCGCGGCAGTTCTTACGCTCGCCGCGCCTCGCTGGTTCGCGGTACGCGGCCGATTCGCAGCGTCACGGAGCGCACGGATTCGCATTACTCTTGCGCGGCCCGACACGTCGCGACGCTCTCGGTGGGTGGTGCTTATGAACGAACGTGGCAGCGCGACCGAAAATGAAATGATCTCGGCTTTCCTAAGGGCGGAGATGGATTCTCCAAAATTGGGGAATGTCTACAGAGGCTACATGACCTGGTGCGGACTGAACCGCAAGAGCCTCATCGATCAGGCCGATCTTGCAGATGCCAAAGCGAACCACACTCGTGCAAAGATGCTGACGGCTATCCAAGGGTACAGAGCCAATCGAGGTCTGTTCAAAGGGTTTCCCGCCGACGTTCAATGGCGTCGCGTCGAGTTGACGCATCTCGAGCTTGGACGGCTCAAGTACTCCAACTTCCCGAGGTGGATTACCTTGAATGGAGGTAGTCGGAGTGTTGTTGATAGGGCCAGGAGCATCGAGACGGATCTGACTGTCGAGAAGGTCAAAGATCGCATCAAGGCCGTGGCCGAGAAGGTCCGGCAAGGCCACTATTTCCCTGGTTTGATCGTGGTCGAGGCTGACAGCCTGGATCTCATCTTGGTGGACGGCCATATTCGGGCCACGGCTTACGTGCAGGCCGAGCCATCGAATGAGATAGAGCTTCTTGTCGGGTCATCCTCGCTGCTGAAGCACTGGGCCTATTACTAATCGATCTACCGACACGTAGGTCGAACGCTTTCTGGCGGATCTTTCCCGTGTGGGGGTCCACCGAAACTGATGGTGGCTTTTCGCGCACAATCTTGCGGGAAATGACGGACCTTGAAGGCGGAAAAACCGTGAAGCCGCGGGCGCTCACGCTTGAGGACGCCGGTGGGACCGCGGAGCGCGACGCTGTTCCCGAGACAGTTGTCGTCAGGACGGCGTGCGACCAATCAGGCGGGCTGGCTCTCCGTTGTGGATTATGTAAACCTGATCGGCACTCGTCGTAACCGGCTGGTTCGGATGGACTTACTCGCCTCGCGACGACTCGCGGGGCGGTTGTGAAAACTCGGATTGTGGGGAGCCAAAACACCGAATTACAAACTCTCACGATCTGGTTAACAGCCCGGACCGAGATCTCAAGCTTTTCCGCCCTCACCTCCGCGAAACTCGCGACCTTTTCCATCCACAAAAGCGCTTCGCGCTCTCCCGCGGCGTGGTCTGTCCGGAGGAAGTGGTTGACAGCGGACAACACGCCACGGGGGCTCTCTCGCTCTGGGCGCCGGCGGAGAGCCGCGATTCCCCTCCGAGGTCAACCGGCGTATGCTCCCAGGCAGCGACGGAGTCGGGGTAACCAGGCGGGAGACCGGAGAATGGCGAGTTCTGCGACATGCAGCCCGCTCTGCTCAACAACCCATGACGAGGCAGCCTATGGCGAAGACCAAAATAACGATCGTTGCTGCTGTCGATGACCCTTCTCACCCAGTACAGGACACGAAGACCGTTCGCGTGCGTATCACCGCAGAAGGTGCGCCGGGTCAACTCGGCTACGACTTCGAGGCTGACGTCGTCATGAACGCACATGGGGTGTTTCCGTCCGTGCCCGAATTGGAAGCCAATGTGCCGGACGTCGCGCGGCGGGGTGAGATCCGGCAACGGATCATCGAAACCGTTCAGGCGTGGAAGGACGCCCGACAATAGGCTCCAGCGGCTGGTCCCGCGTGTTACGGCCAATGCAACAGAGCGCACGCCCCTCGCCTGCGCGTCCCACAGCTTGCGGCCGTCTTTAGGCAGCCCGAGGACGACTATGAAGCTCAAGCCGACGTTTGCCGCCTTTGTTGCTTCGCCAGGAGACTTAGCTGAGGAGCGACAGGTTGTCGAGGAGGTCGTTCGCGAGCTCAACCTCCAGGCATCAGACCATCAGCTCGAGCTAGTACGTTGGGAGACCCACGCCGCGCCCGGAGTAGGTCATGATCCGCAGGACGTCGTCAATCGAGCGATACCTGAGGACTACGATATCC
>JAIQFR010000148.1 GCA_020073205.1 Terriglobia bacterium | reverse complement strand
AAGAGCCAGGCCGGGTCGAGGTTCATCGCCCAACAGTCTACGCCGCGTTGGGAGCAGATGCCGGGGGGGTCGAGGCGCGCCCGACGACGTGCCGCTCGCGGGAAGGTCCGCGGGTATGGCCGTTGCGCAGCCTCGCCTTGTCCGGAATGGGGTAGGAGAGGAAGAAGGCACGCGACGCGTGGTGGGTGCGGCGTCGAACGGCCAGGGAAAGGGCGTGTCAGCAGGCCAGCGTCCGGACCTTGCTGGCCATCTCCTCGTCGCTCGGGTGCGTGTAGACGACGGTCGTCAGCGGGCTGAGATGGCGCGCGAATCTCTGCGCCAGGAACAGGTCGTGGGTCGCCCGGTAGACGTTCGTGACCGCTACGTGCCGCAGCGAATGAAACGGGTACAGCCGGTCGAACCCCGCCTTCTTCTGCCAGGTCCGCCACGCGAACTGGACCCGGCGCCTGGAGATGCGGCGGCGGGACTGGTTGCAGAAGAGGGGAGCGCCGGGGGCCAGGTCCTCACCACGCTCGCGCTTCCACCGCCAGAAACGCTTCAGCTTCACGACCAGCCGGTCCGGTAGGAACACGTCCGCCGCGCGACCGCCCTTGGCGATCTCGGGGCGGATGCGGACGCGTACCCGAGGCGTCCCGTCCGGTGCGAACACGTCGCCAACGTTCAGGCCGACGAGCTCGGCCAGCCGCAGGCCGGTGCCGAGGGCCATGGAGAAGATGGTGTGGTCTCGGACGTTGGCGGCCGTGGCCCTAAGGATCGCCTTCTGCTCTGCGGCGGTCAGGATCGGCGGGGCGAGGTGGGACACCGGGACCTCCCGTCCGACAAGGCCAACGTCGGGGGAGGAAGTCAAGCGGGGCGCCCCAGCCGCCCACATAGAACCCGAAGGGGCTGTATACTCGGGATACGGGTGTTGCAGAGAGCTTTGCGGACCACGAACGCTCCAATTTAGGGTATAGCCGGCAAGGTGAAAGGAGGAAACGCATGTTTCGCGACGGTCCGGTCAAGGGAATTGTGCTCTTGGCAATGTTGGGCTCGTCCGTTCTCTCCGCAGCGCTGTCTACAGCTCAGACTCAGGCAGTCGCCTACGCCGAGGAATGCAAGAACGAAGAGTCGGCCGAGTACAAGGCGTGCGTAGCCGCCAAGGAGAAGGAACACAAAGAAAAATGCGATAAAGTAGACCGCGACATCGAACAGGCCCAAGCGAAATGCCGTGCGGAGGGCAGTGACAATTGTGACGCAATTGGCGCACTGGGCCACTGCGCTTATCCGCTGTTTGGATTCTCGTGCTCAGTCGAACAGTGCACAGAGTTCGTTCGATCTGGCCGCTATGCGCGAGGCGATTCGGAGGAGCGGAGTCGCGCGCAGGCCGTCGTGGAGAATGTTGTACAGACAGCCGCTGACGCGGTTGCACCACTCGGCCCAACGACGGTGGAGGCGGTGGGCAAATTCGCAGCCACCTTCCCGAAGTTGTTTCGAGATCAGCTCATGAAACAAATCGATCTGGCACGTCTCGATGAAGTGAGCGACGACAAGACTGGTTGGGAAAGAGTGAATACGTTCTGGCAGGGTTCTGTGTACGACACAGTAGGCGCGCTAGAGTCGGGAGACTACGACCTCGATGGCGACGGCAAACCGGACGCACACTACGACCGTGCGACAAATCAATGGAGACCCCCGAAGTAGCTGTGCCTGCCGCAAGTCGTAGCCGTTCCGCGCAAATCTCCTGCGCTTCGGGGGATCGGGATCTAGACGGCTCGGGTCGAGCGAGCCCAAATCCCCCAGCCGCAGCCCGGTGTCGAGGGCCACGCTGTAGATGGCGGCATCGCGGAGGTTGGCGGCCGTCGCCCGCAGGATCGCCTTCTGCTCGGCGGCGGTCAGGGTCGGCGGGGCAAAGTGGGGCATGGGGACCTCCCGCCAGGACAGGGCCAGCGGTGGGGGAGGAAGTCAAGGGGGAACCAGTAGCGTGACCCGGCGGGCGCGTCGGGCAATGCAGGCCCGGACGTTCCGGTCATCACGGAGGCCGACCGCTCGGCCACCACGATCGGCCACCACGATCCTCATGCCCGAGGATTACCAGGCAGGTTTCAAGCTGCGCGCGCGTTCGTACGCCTTGTTGCCGTGTCCATGGGCTCTGGGTTCATGCTCGGCGAAGTCGTTGCAAGGGTGCCGTGTTCTAACGTTCACGGACAATCTCCGGACGACGGTTGCCTTGTTCCCACCAATCCTGGACCATCGCTGTCTGTGTAACTGCCTCCTGGAGAACGTCGCGCCAACAGGAACAGCACGTGGCCAATTCGGGGAAGGGACTCGTTCTCCAAGACCACGTCGGACATATCGCAGGCAAGGGGACTGACGGGGCCGATGGACGTCGGCGAGAGGTTCTCAATCCGTCCTTCGATCACGTCGTAGAGATAGCCGTCCAGCGAGTCAGACCGCTCTGGCCACGGACACTCGCCATAGAATGCCGCATCCATCAAGATTGTGACGTTAGTACCAGGTTGGTTCACAAGGTGGAGGCAGCGCGTCAAAGGGAGTAACTTGGTCAGGAACCCCGAATAGTCACTTGGACGGTTTTGCTGGAATGCGTATTGTGTCGTTGGGAAATCGCATTGTGGGGGAACGTCGTATCCCCAGCCAGTTACTCCAACTACTATGGGATTCCCAGCGTAGTCCAGCGCGACTCCATTCGCAGCCTCTCCACCGTCGCCCCCTAACAACGTGCTCGCAAGGAAGACGGTGCCATCCACTTCTAGTTTTGTCACGAATGCGTCCTGATAAATTACTTGGTCGAGCGTCGGATCCCACGGGCTTCCGTCGACCGGAAAATCGTCGGACAGCGTTGTGCCGACGACGATCGGACGACCATCGCCGTCCAGCTCTAGCCCTTTGATCGCGTCAAAGTAGCTGCCACCTAGGAACGTGCTCGATAAGAGTTGACTCCCATCCCCACTCAGCCTTGCCACGAAGCCGTCCCAATCCCACGAGCACCCGTCGCAGTCCGTGCATCCGTTGTTGCACAGATCGTCCCACCATCGGCACCGCTTTCCCGGTTCCGTCTGACACCGGCCCCAACCCTCGCCGATCTGGCTCTGAGCTGGTTGCGACGAGACCGGGAAGTTGGGAGACAGGGTAGTGCCCGCGATCACGACGTTGCCAGCTCCATCGAGCCGCACAGCCAATGTCGACTCGTCCACGCACCCGCCGATGAACGTGCCCCATTGAAGCGCCGAGCCGTCCGCCGATAGCTTAGCCACCGCAACATGATCGGGCCCACAGAACAGGTACGGTGGCTGCTGGCAGATCGGGTTCGCAAAGGGGCCAACAGGATCATACGCTCCTAGCGTCGTCGGGAAACTTGCTCCCCCGTCGCCGAGGACGACCGGCGCCCCGAGAGCGTCGAGATCAAGACTGGTCAGACGCACGTTCGCGAGACATGTTCCAAAGGCGAGTGCGCTCCCGTTCTCGTCCAACTGTGCCACGAAGCTGTCTGTTCCGTTAGGCAGATCCGGGACCGGATCGAAAGCCCCTGGCGTCGTGAAGCCGGCGCCGCATGGCCAGCCAACGATTATGGGTTTGTGCGCATAGACTTGAATAGCTTGTGGAGTATATTCCCCCCACCATGGCGAGTTATCCGGAGCACCCGGGTGCAACGCCCAGCCCGTTGATGAGACGTCCCCGCCTACGTACGTGCTCCAAACCAATTCACCCACGTCTGTGAGCTTCGCGAGAAAGAGGTCCCCGTACCCCGGTATTGGAGTGGATCGAAAGACGCCTGGAGTGGTAGGGAAGTTAGTTGAAGTAGTCACTCCGTACACGAGAGGTTGGTTTCCGTCCAACGCGACGCTCGTCGCCTGATCGTCGCCGGTGCCGCCGAAATAGCTGATCCACTGCAGGTTCGAAGCGGTCAAGTCGAACTTGGCGACGAAGGCAACGGAGCTCGACGTAATGTCGTCCGCGGTCGTGCCGACGACAAGAGGCTCCAGGCCGTTCTGGCCAGGGACTGCCACGACGGCGTTGACAAAGGTGCCAATGCTATTGGGGCCGAAGAATGTACTATAGGCGAGATCCATCATGGTGACGCCCCGCGGGTAATTGGAGCACTGGCCGCCGATCTGTGGCGATGCCTGTGAACTGCCTTCGAAGGTGGCACCGACCGCGATCGTTCCAGTGTCGCGGTCCCCGGCGGGCCGCATGTCCGTCACGTTCGCTAGAGGAGTCTCGAGATGGAAGGAGCCGGC
Organism: Terriglobia bacterium; assembly: GCA_020073205.1. Taxonomy (NCBI): domain Bacteria; kingdom Pseudomonadati; phylum Acidobacteriota; class Terriglobia; species Terriglobia bacterium. Next base: position 4,087 of record JAIQFR010000148.1, on the reverse strand, counting down.
GGGCCCAGCGACGATGCGATTGGCTCCCTCATAACGAAATGCCTTGCCGGCGATCGTGTTAGCGTTCGTGCCTGTGTACTTGTAGCGAAGCGCGCCGCCTTCGACCCAGTACGTGAGATGGACTCCAGGCCAGAGGCCCTTGAAAGTCACAGCCGAGAACGCATGAACCTTCGTGGCCCAGCGGCGGGGATCGGACCCCAGGTAGTAATTCCTCAAGCCGGAAACCGGGCCCGAGCCTTCGACAACCGGCGTGGGATTGGCATCCACAAAGTCGATGTGGATGGTACTGCGCTCCGCCAACGATGATGCCTGCACGTCTTGGTCTCGAAGAGGGCGCTTTCGAGCGGTTCTTCCGAACCACTCAACGCGATCTCTTTCGCTGGTGCCTCGAGAAGTTGCGGACAAGTCCCTCGGGGGGGCCTTGGCCATTTGGAGAGAAGTCGTCTTTGGGGCCGAATACAGTTCGAGAGTCAAGCCGCGTGAAGTCAAGGAGACCGTGAGTCCAGGCAGCTGAGCGGAATACTGGACTCCTGGGTCAAGCTGACCTCGGTTTTCCACAAAAACCGAATCGAAACCACTCGCTGCGTGGTTCCAAGCGTCCGCCAACGCCGGATTAACGGCGTCTGTCTCTGCCGCGCGGGACCAACTGATGGAGACCACGGCGAGCAGGATGCAAAAGACGACTCTCGTTTTCATGATTCCCCCCCCCTGAGTCAGGTATCGCTTGGCGTGTGTCTCCTGGGCAGACCCGGTAACCGCGATTTCGGTCGCACGATCGCAAGGTCGCACGATGGCGACACTATACGGCGGCCCAGAAGCGAACGTGATCCATTTTGCGCGAAGCTGCGCCATACAGGACCGTCTTAGTCGCCTTTGAGAACCCGAACGGAGTTCGCCTTCCATTAGGAAAGGCGCCCTCTGGATCGAACGGGTCTTGTTATTCCTCAGCCAGCGCCTTTTTGCGAGACAAGGAAAACGCGGCCGCGGCGCTAAGGGCAAACCGCAGTCGCCCTCTCTGTGCCATTGCTCCGGAACCCGTACGTACCGACGCCACAGCCATTGCGACTCCTCACCAGGTACCAGAAACCGCTGCTGGTTGTGGGAACTGCAGGGTCCGTCGCCGCTGGGCTCGTAAAGCTGCCCGGCGGCAAACATGTCTCGGACACCCCTGTCCCGACAGGGAACTCATTGAGGGTGCCTCGGGGAACATCGTAGACAGATGCGATTCCGGCCTCCAGCGCACTGGAGCACCAATCCAGCTCCGAGTTGTCGCCAACCGTCCTCACCTGGAGCATTCCGACCTCTCCCGGAGCCGCGAAGACTCCCGGATCAGCCGGTGCACAATCGCACGCGTCCCCTGCTGCATCGCCGTCGACGTTTTCTTGACCAGCGTTAGAGAGGCCTGGACAGTTGTCGTTGAAGTCGAGAAGACCGTCGCCGTCCGTGTCTCCCTTGCATGCACCTCCGCTGCGAGCATCGGCCATTGCCTTGATTTCACAGCGGGAGAGGGCCCGACTGAAGATCTGAACTTCATCGATGATGCCATCCCAATGGGCGATCAAATGGTTGGTAATGTCGACGTAGACTCCGATCCGGACAGGAGTCTCGCTGTTCCAGATGGACAAATCAGTCACCCCGTACGTCGTTCCTGGAACCTCAGTGCCGTTGACATAGAGCTTCAAGTTCTTGGTAAGGTCGTCGAAGGTGGCCGCGACGTGTTGAAACGAGTTGCTGAAGAGAACGGGCTCATTCGAGTCAATGTAGCGGGTCTTTGGATGACCTGTCCTGTCTCCGTAGACCCCGAACCGCAATCTGCCGCCCGCGAGCATCAGCAAGATCCAACTGGTTCCGCTCTTGAATGAGTCATATTTCGACACGATCGCTCCGTCACCGGTCATGGTGGCCGGGTTGACCCACGCGCCAAGAGTGAGCGACGGCGGTGTCAGATCATCCCTGTCGGCGATCTCGACGTAGTCGTCACCACCATCGAGGTTGAACGCCGCGCCCACCACCCCACCGCTGTAGGACGCGCCGTACCACAGTACTCCGTCGTTTCCACCCTTGATGTCGAGAGCATCGTTATCCCCTGGCCACCAGCCAACTGCACCAAGAGGAAGCTGAACGCAGGGCTCTTGCGCAGAAGCATGCAGGAAGCTCACCACAACACCTGCGGCCAGCACAAACCTAGCGGCTGCGCTCATGATTCTGCCTCCTAGAATGGCACGTCAGCTTCATGCCCTGGCCATATCTGCGGGGAGTATACGCCCCGTCAGCCGGGATGGGGCACCATCGGCCGAAGAATCAGAGACTCGGCTGTACGACATCTCAGATCTGAACCCTGCACCCAACGCGCCGGGGGTCGTGTGCCGCACTTGACCCCGCGCCTCAACGGACGGCTTGCCTCAGCTCTGGCCCATCGTTAACCCGTGGCCGCGCGCCCTCTTTTCGGCTGGGACCGCGAACGGAGTTCGCCTTCCATCTACAAAGACGAACTTGTCCACAGATCCGGGCTTTCCTCCCGGCGTTCTTTTTGGTAGCCGAAAGGCAGGGAAGCGACCAAAGTTCGCCTTTCCTGCGTCAGTGCGAACGGGTCAGAACCCTATGTCCTACAGGTACGAGCGCGAACCGCTCTCGATCGAGGAGGCTGACCGGCTCGTCTCCGCCGCCAAAACCCCGGCGCCTCTGACCGGTGATGTTGGGTTCGCATCTCTTGGCGGGGGACCAGACGGCCGACCTTTCTCCTGGGGGTGCTACCAGGATGAGGCAGCCCCAGGGACCGGGGCCGGCGGCTACGCTACAAGTCTTATCGGTTTGCGCTGCACCACGAACCGGCTGTCCGGCGTCATTTCTATCTGTACCCGTTCATAGCGTGCCCCCGCTACCAGCTCACAGGGAGAGTTCCCAGGCCGCGGTAGCGCCACGGCGGGGAACTTTCGCATCTCCAGCTCGAGGCGTGCCTCTTCGGGCATGACCTTCACGCCGCCCACGAACGCCTGCACGAACTCCTTTCGCTCCTCCAGGCTCCCTGACTCCAGCAGGCGCGGCAGGTCGCGCAGAGAGGCGAGTCCTTCCCGGAGGACTACCTCGGCATCGATCGGCTCGTAGGGGGCCGTCTCAAGCTCCTCAAGGCGGTTCAGGAGGCGACGCCGCTCGTTCCCGAGGTCCCGCAGCTTCGTGTCAACGAGCTGATGGAACGCTACCAGCTCCGGGAAGTCGCCGTCGATCGCTGGAACGCGAGCCAGATCACCTCCCAGCTCGTCAGCGACGGGATCACGATCGTCCCGTTCGGCCAGGGGTTCCGGGACATGTCGGCACCGACCAAGGAACTGGAGGCGCTGCTGCTGTCGAAGCGGCTCCGCCACGGTGGGAACCCGGTCCTTCGGTGGATGGCCGACAACGTCTCGGTGAGGCAGGACCCCGCGGGGAACCTGAAGCCCGACAAGGCCAAGAGCACGGGCCGGATCGACGGCATCGTGGCGATGATCATGGCGCTGGGGCGGGCGATCGTGCAGTACGGCGCGGGCGAGGTGAGGATCTGGGGACTTGAGGATTGAACTCGCAGGCGTGCAGGGTTATGCGCGCAGTACCGAGAGCAAGTGGGGATTGCGATCGGACCAGTGGGAGGTGCTACTCGCCGCTTCAGCACGCGTGCAGGAGGATCGCGTCAACCTCGGCCTCGGCGTCGAGCCAGTCCCGCTCGGGAGTGCCGCCCCGGAACCCGCGACGCTCCGCCTTGAGATAGGCCGCCTCCGCGATCAGCTTGCGGCGCTGATTCTGTGGGATGGTACTTAGCGACGCGATGCCATCGACGGTAGACACCAGCATAACTTCCATCGCTCTCGTCACCCAGGACAGGTTGTTCTTCGCCGGTGGGACGGGTTCCTTCATGCGGTTGATCTTGTCCGACCTCATCGCCGAACCTCAGGTAGGTCGACTTGTCGCGCTGACTAAGCGCGCGATCGCCCGGTGCACCGTACTCCAACGGCTCGCCGCCTGCCATGGGTCAGCGGGCCTCGCGCTCGGGAGTGCCTCAGCGGAGCCGCCTTCTTCGCCGCAAGGCTGTGCCGAGTCTCTGTTCGGTTGGGGA
>JAIQFR010000147.1 GCA_020073205.1 Terriglobia bacterium | reverse complement strand
CTCCAGGACCGCCTCCAGGAGCTTGAGACGGCCCCCTACGAGCCGATCGATGTCGAGTTGGTCCGGGAAGGGCTCGCCTCTCTGCGCGACCTGCCGCGTCTGTTGGACTCAGGGAGCCTGGAGGAGCGGAAGGAGTTCGTGCGGGCGTTCGTGGACGGCGTGAAGGTCATGCCTGAAGTGGCGCGCCTCGAGCTGGAGATGCGGAAATTCCCCGCCGTGGGGCTACCACGCCCTGCAAACTCTACCTGTGAGCTGGTAGCGGGGGCCCGCTTTGTACCATTACAGATAGAAATGAAGCCGGTCGGGAGGTTCCTCGCGGGGCTAGAAAGGGCGGCTTAGCGGGCGCGGCAGACCGTTTCGGGAGTTCAAGGGCACGGGTTCTGATTCGATCTCGGCCCTGCGCTACTCGAGCCGAGCGACCCCTCGGCGCCCGCGGTGACGCCCGTCACCAGGGAGAACGACGCCTTCCCCACCTCCGGGTCGGCAAGGTCGTCGGCGAACGTCGTGCTCACGCCGCACTGACGTTGCGCTAAGGGGTTCGAACCCGGAGCCTGCGTGTACACGCCCGTCGCCTTCAGCACGTCGAGGTCGCCGATGTAAAGATTCCACGAGGTCGGCCCTTGCTCCGCCTGCCACGACACCGACGTCTTGTCGTCCCGCCACTCGTAGATGAGACCGTCGTTCAGATCGCACGCGTCCCCCTCGCCGTCGTGGTCAAAGTCGGACTGAGTGGAGTTGGTCGTGTACCGACAGTTGTCGCAGAGGTCATGGATGCCATCGCCGTCGCTGTCCTCTCCCGAGGCGCTCTCGTCGACGAGGCCGTTGCAGTCGTTATCGATCCCATCGCACACCTCGGCGCCACCGGGGTGCGCGCTCGACGCGGCGTCGTTGCAATCGGTCGCGTCTGCGAGGTAGCCGGCGGGCGCCGTGCCGGTGCAGCTCGGCGCGGACACGCCGGGATCTCCGTAGCCGTCGCCATCGGCGTCTCGATAGAAGTGAGAGCCGTTGGGGCAGGCGCAGTAGAGACCGCCAGTCGAGGTGGAGATCTCTCCGCCCCAAATGATCATCTGAGTCCCGGTCCACACCGCGGTCTGATACGCACGGGGTGAAGGCGTCTGAGGGGTGACCGGGATCTCTGTCCAAACGTCGGTGGCCGGATCGTAGTGCCTTCCGTCGTTGTAACGAGTGCCGGTGTAGTTGCGGCCACCCCATAGGAGCATGTCGCTTCCGGTCCAGACGAGCGAGTGGAGGGATCGGGCTTCGGGGACGAGATCTCCGCGACTCGTGGGGAGCCAAGTGTCGGACGCGACGTCATACCGCCAGCCGATGTTCGTCGGTGTGCCGACGCAGCACGTCGTCCCACCCCAGACGATCATTGCCGCTCCGGTGGAGATCGCGGCGGCGAAGCTCAGAGGATCAGGGACGCCACCGCCGTGAAAGGTCGGGCTCCAGGAGTCGGTCGCAGGATCGTACCGGCCTCCGGTGTCAAGCGCGGGCGGGCTACCGCCCCAGACCACCATGCGGCCGCCGGCGAAGACGGCCACGTGGTCGTGACGAGGGCTCGGCGCGGTCGGGCCCGTGTTGACCGGCCGCCACGTATCGGCGCGGGGATCGAGGCTCGCCCCGGTCCCGGTCGCCGATCCGTCCGCGAGCGTGCCTCCCCAGACGATCATCTCGCGCCCGGTCCAAGCGGTGGTGTGAGCCTGGCGCGCAAGAGGTGCCGTCGCATCGCTCGGCGTGGGGGTCCAGGAGTCCACGACGGGGTCGTACATCCCGCCAGCGTTCGAGACAAGACCGGCCATGTCGGTTCCGCCCCACACGATCATCTCGTGGCCGGTCCACACCGCCCGCGAGGATGACAGCCCCGGCGGAACGCCGTCTCCGAGGCTCGTCGGCGACCACGCGTCGAGCGCCGCATCGTACCTGCCGCCGGAGTTGAACGCCTCCCCGCTGAGACCACCCGAGCCACCCCAAACGACCATCTCCGCGCCCGTCCAAACGGCGACATGCGACATGCGGCCGGTGGGCGCCGAGCCCGTGCCGGTGGGGACCCAAGTGTCGGTCACAGGATCGTAGCGCGCGCCATCTCCCCTGCCGCCGGTCTCGGAGTCGCCCCCCCACACGATCATCTCGGAGCCGTCCCAGATCGCGGCGTGGTAACTGCGTGCCACCGGGGTGGACGCGTCGGTCCTGGTGGGCAACCATGAATCGGTGGCGGGAGCGTACCGGCCCCCGGAGTTGAGGTCGCCGCCGGCAGCCGGCGCAAAGCCGCCCCAGACGATCATGAGGCTTCCGGTCCAGACCGCCGAGGCGTCGTCGCGTGGCCCGGGGACTCCGGCGCCCATCGAAGTCGCGCTCCAGGTGTTCGATGCCGGGTCGTAACGCCCGCCGGTTTTCAAGTAGTAGGGATCCGAGGTGCTGAGTCCGCCCCAGACGATCATCTCGGATCCGGTCCACACCGCGACGTGCCTGCTTCGTGATGCGGGCACGTTTGCCGCGACGGAGGTCACCGCCCAGGTGTTGGTCGAGGGGTCGTAAATCCCGCCGGAGTTCATGACGGTGCAGCACGTGGCCCCGCCCCAGACGATCATCTTGCTGCCCGTCCAGATTGCGGTGTGCCTGTACCGGGCGGGCGGGAGGTTGGTCCCCGTACTCGTCGGCGACCAGGTGTCCGTCGCCGGATCGTAGCGTGCGCCAGTCGCCAGTGAGGGCGTGCCACCCGGCGTTCCACCCCAGACGATCGCCTCTGAGCCGCTCCAGATCATGGTGTGGAAGATCCGAGCGCTCGGCGCGTTGACGTTCGACGTCGAAGCCCACTGGTCGGTGGCCGGGTTGTATCGGCCACCTGTCGAGAGCGGGGGGAAGAAGTCCCCCATGCCCCCCCATACGATCATCTCGGTTCCGGTCCAAACGGCGGTGTGCTTCGCCCGCGGTGTCGGCGTGTTGGAATCGATCCCCGTCGGCGTCCAGGTGTCGGTGGCCGGAGAGTAACGAGCTCCCGTTTGAAACACCGACTGGTGGGTTCCGCCCCACACGATCATCTCGGTCCCGGTCCAGACGGCGGTGTGGAATTGCCGCGCGTCCGGCGCCGTGGTCATCGCCGGAGACCATGTGTCCGCCGTGCAGGCTGCGGTCGGCAGCGCGGCGAGCGTGAAAGCACCGCTCGCTACGGAGCGGAGCGGATCGAGCGAAGGCCTCGTCGACTTCCACCACGCATCGAACGACCGCTTGGGCCAGCTGAACGTCTCCGTCGACATCTCGTCCGGTCCGCGATTCAAGACCGCGGTCACGACGAAGCGGTCGTCCTCTTCCCGCACCGGTCCCAACGCGCCGGTTGAGATGGTCGCGAGGCTCTTCTCGAGCTCGCGCCACTCATCGTCGACTAGCGCCTCTTTCGCCGCGCCGCTGGCGGCACGATGCCAGGTTCGCGTAACTCCCGGCACGCCGTTCCGCGCCATCGCAGCGGCGTCGCCGGCCGAGGCGCGAGCGCGGTCGGCCGCCGCACGGGTCGCCGCGTGGAAGCGGCCGTCGCGGGCGTACCACTGCCGGACCAGTCGGTCCGCGAGAGTCGAGCGCGCCAGCGTTTCGGCGATGAGCGCCGGATCATTGCCGAGCGCGTCGAACAGCTCCCGGAGAAAAGCGGCATCGCGCGTGTGCCCGACGATGCGGTCGAGCTCGGCCTCGAGCTGGTCGTGGCTGATGGCCCGGTTCCACACCTGCTCCACGGCCGCCGATTTCGCGAGAGCATCCTCGACCTTGGCCCGGATGATCGGCGCGGGAACGGCGACGTCGAAAGCCGGTTTCCGTTCCGGATTCTCCTTGGGCCAGATTCGGTGCCGCCAATAGACCTCTTCGAGCGCTCTCTGAGCCTCGACGCGCTCGTCGAACGTCAGGTCACGGGCGTCGGCGAGTCCGCCTACGAGGAAGGCCCCGAGAATCGCCGCAGCGACCAAAACGTGGCGAAGAGAAGCCTGCGATCGCATCTGTCTTCCCCCGGGTCCGAGTCGGCATCAATATAGGGTCCAACGCGCGGGATTGCACCGGGCGAGAGCCGCAGGGTGGCCTGCGATCGTTTCCCTTGACTTCGTCCCCCGCCGCTGGCCCCATCCTGGCGAGAGGTCCCGATGCCCCACCTCGCCCCGCCGACCCTGACCGCCGCCGAGCAGAAGGCGATCCTGCGGGCCACGACCGCCAAGGTCCGCGACCACACGATCGCGGTCTGCGCTCGCGCGCTGACAGCTCGCAATCCAAGCCGCGTGTGACAACATGATCTCTGCACCGTCCCAACCTCCCTCGACTTCTGAGTATCTTGGGTTCCCGGCGCCCTGCCCCAACGGTGGCCCTCCTGCTGCTGGATCGTGGTCGAGGTCGGTCGCTTCTCACGACGGATCGAAGAGTGCCCTGCTGCGACGTCGTCACGAAGAAGGCGATCGGCCCTTGAATCGGCACCTGGATCGGAGTAATAAAGGCCCAGCGAGGGGGGGAGCGCGCGCGTCGTCAGAAGGGAAGGGGCGACCGCTGCTTTTTCACGTGGAAAGAGGTAGTTGGGCCCGGGAGGGCGGTGTCGCCAGTTCGATTGAGCAGAAAGGAGGATTCCCATGCCCGAAGGGAGAGGAAACAGGATCATCGTGAGGTTCGTTGTCCTTGGCGCCGCGTCGGCGTTTCTGGTCGGGTGCCTCGCTCTGGCGAGCGACCCGGGTTGCCGCGAGGAGTGCGCGTGGAACTGCACGGTTGCAGCAGCCAGCTGCGAGCAGCTTTGTGAACCCAAACCCGACTGCATACTGACGTGCGACGCTCGGTATCAGACCTGCCTTCATCGCTGCAACCTCCTCCCGCCTTGCTCCGGTGGCGGTGGCGGGGGCGGGGATCAAGGGGGGGGAGACGATACGTCCGACAACAATCCGCCGCCCGTCCCGGTTGAGATCGAACCGCTACCGTAGACGCAGGAGGGGCCGCTACCGGTCGTGCCTCTGAGGTCGCGGCCCCACTTGCGCCGATGTCGAATTCGGAACGCCCCTTTCACTCGCTGAGACACTCGGCCGTGACGGCCGTCTACAGGGCCACCCACGACCTGTTCTTGGCGCAGAGGTTCGCACGGCATGTCAGCCCGTTGACGACCGTGGCGTACACGCACCCGAGCGATGAGGAGATGTCCCGCCGAATCCGGACGCTGGCCTGCTGACACGCCCTTTCCCTGGCCGTTCGACGCTGTACCCACCACGCGTCGCGTGTCTTCTTCCTCTCCTACCCCATTCCGGACAAGGCGCGGCTGCGCAACGGCCATCCCCGCGGACCTTCCCGCGAGCGACACGTCGTCGGGCGCGCCTCGACACCCCCGGCATCTGCTCCCAACGCGGCGTAGACTGTTGGGCGATGAACCTCGACCCGGCCTGGCTCTTCCTGTCGTTGATCACCGGCGCAATCGGATTGGCGTTGTTCGTTTACGGGAAGAGGAACGCGCGCTGGCCGCAGATCGTTATCGGACTGCTCTTCATGGTGTACCCCTACTTCACGACGAGCATCTCCTCGCTCGTCATCGTCGGCGTCTTCCTCAGTGGAGTGCTCTGGTACCTCCTGCGCACGGGCCGGTAAACGGCCATCGGAAACCGACCAGTTCCTACACTGTACAGCCACTCAGCCGTGACCGCCGTCTACAGGGCGACCCACGACCTGTTCCTGGCGCAGCGGTTCGCGCGCCACGTCAGCCCGCTGACCACCGTGGTGTACACCCATCCGCGTGACGAGGAGATGCGCGGGAAGGTGCGCGGACTCGCCTGCTGACCGCACGGACGCGCGCCTCCACAACCGCCGCGCCATGGGAAGAGGTAGAGAATGGGCAACGGCCGCGGGCGGCCGACGCCTTATATCTCAAAGTTGCGAGAAGGAGGCTTACTTGCGGGCCGGCTTCACCGCCTTGATCGCAATGATCCCCTGATGCTCTCCCTTCTCATTGTCCTGGCAGGTCAGCGTGAACATCCCGCCGGTCCTCGTCATCGTGAGCTTCCCCACGGCATTCCCCAGAACGGCTACGGTTTTCGTCTCGCCCTTGTCGTCCTTGATCGTGATCCTCTGGCCTCGCGCGTCGACGGCGACAATCTGGACGATCATGTCGTGGGTCTTGCCTGCGGCGTTGGCTGGAACTTGGCTGCCGGCGGCGAAGGCCACTCCGGCCACGAGTGCTACCGCCAGCACCACTGCGATCGACCTGATGCTCATGGATCCTCCTCGGAGAAGTGCTCCGTGGGACGATACTTTAGCGACTCCTTCGTTGTCCACGATCTTCGAGACTCGCTCCTCACCCGCGCCGCAAAGACGAGAAGCTGCTCATCTTTCCACTTCGAAGAGAACCCCGTCACCGTCTATTGTCGCTCGGACCGCGAGGGCTCATTGGCACGATCGGCGACCGGGACTTGTGTCGCCGCTCCCCCGCGGCCCGCGAAGCAGCGAGGCGCGGCGAGCCGGGCTCCACGGTTACCTATCTCCCCGACCGATCATTCGGCCACCGGTATCCTGCACCAAGAGCGCGGAACCGCTTGAACGGACCGCATTCAGCGCCTGCCAGTTCCCAGGTCGTCCGAATACCCGGCCTTCAGGCGAGACCACTGGGAGGTGGGACGTCCATTGGTACGCAGCGTGTCCATAATGTCCCCTTGCGGCCAGCCGGTCGGCGAGTCCTCCCACGTCTCCTGCCGCCCGTAGACGGTCAAGTCGAGCAACCGATAGCTGTTATCCATCGCCTCGACGCCGCGAATTGTGGTCCAGTAAGTCTCGAAGACATTGGATCCTTGTCGCAGGTAGCAAACGATGTGCATTCTGCCCACCCGGCGTCCAACCAAGAGGGTGTCGAGCGAGTCCTGGGCCGAGTACCAAGGCATCTCCCAGCCTATGAAGTCGTGGTACCGGGCGCTCTCTTCGTACGGGCCTTGGCAAAACACGGCGAAGGTGACGTCGCGAGAATGAATATAGGACAGCTCTCGGACCTGCGATGTAACCCAGGTGCACCCTTCGCACTGCTCCGGCGCAGGGTGGCCGGTGTGCCACATGAAATAGTAGGCAATGAGCATCCGGCGTCCCTCAAACGCGTCCAATAGTGTCACCGCCCCACGTTCGCCAATGAGCGGTGTGGCACCGTCCACCTCGACCATGGGGAGCCGTCGGCGAGCGGCTGCAATGGCGTCGCCGTCTCTTGTGTGAGCCTTCTCTCGAACCCGCAATGCGTCCAGCTCCGCCTGGAAGGTGTTCCGATCGACTACCTTAGGGGCTCCAAGTTCATCTCTCATAAAGTCATTCACCTTTTTTTCCGTTAGCCTAACTAGTGCATATAACCCGGATTCCACGTCAAGTTAATTTTCCCAATATTTTACTACAAACGGACGATTATTTTGGCGGGACCTATTAATTTAGCTCTTTTTCCATTATTTTGCCTCATTTTTAGAGATCCATTTCATAAAATTGGACATTGGAAATGATTTTTCCAGCCCGATTTAAATAGATATAACGGGTTGAGTGAGATATGAAAAAGGGTGTTTTTTCAGGATATGCTTTTTTAATACAGCCCAAAATACCGATTTACAACCATACAAATCGGACGCTTAAGAATATTAACGAAACATATTCGCCAATTCACTGAGGGAAATATGAAAGATAAACCTTGATATCAATTGTTTTGGTCTAAAGACCAACAACACATGCTCCGGTTCTGACAGTAAGTGCTCAGAACCGGAGTTTTTTTATCCCATAAAGCGCATAGAAGACACATCGCCTGTTTAGAGTATGAGGTGCAACCATGGCACAAACGTCTGTAAGTCACAACTCCCCCCAAAAACCTGACACACAAAAAGATGGGGTTTCTGGAGATGATATAACCCATCCCCAGGAGCAGCAAAATTTACCAGACAGGCTTCCGAAGGGCCTGATCGAATGGCTGGCGCGTATCAATCAACGTTACCTGGCGCTCAACCAGGAAAAATCCAACGATTCCGGCTAATCCTTCAAACGCTGCTCCGTACTGGAGGTGGTTATGCAATATCTCGCTTAGTTCTTTCAATTACTGCACAGCTCAATTTTAAACAAAAAGGGAAAAACAAAATGAACAAATATAGCAAGAAAGAAGACTCTTCACCGCTCCCTGGGGCAGCATACATCCGTTACTCGTCCGAGATGCAAAGCGACTCGTTCAGCCTGGATGCACAGCTACGCCAGATCAAGGATCAAGCCGAACGAGACGGAGTGAATATCGTCCAGGTTTTCTCCGATCCGGCCCAATCGGCTTACCGCAAGAAATTCCGCCCGGGGATCAACGCCATGCGCGAAGCGGCCCGCCAGGGTGATTTCAAGATTTTGTATGT
>JAIQFR010000146.1 GCA_020073205.1 Terriglobia bacterium | reverse complement strand
ACGTTCGGGCTGCCCGTGGTGACGTTCCAGGCCAGGACGGCGTCGATGTCGACGCCCGGCGTTCCGCCGGTCTGCCCGGTGTTCCTCAATCCCCACATCTCGGGGAATCGCGGGTCGTTGGGGACGATGCTAGCGTGGACGTAGTAGTTGGGCTCGGCGTACTCGACGTTGGGGTTCGCCTTCAGGCGCTCGAGGGCCCGCTCGACGGTGACCCCGTTGCCGAGACTCCAATGCTCGGCCTTGGACCGGAACGCGTGGCGGGTCTGCGCCCCAAGGTCCGCCTTCGCCGAAGACTTCAGGTGCATCGGCGCGTCGGCCTTGAATTTGACTAGGATTTCGCCCGGCACGTAGGCGGGTCCCTGCGCCCCCGAGCGTGGTGCGCCGATCGACGTTCCCACGTCGCCGGCGATGAAGACGAGAAGGGCCAGGGCGAGGAGAGCGAATACCATTCTTGAACGCGGCATGGTTCCCCCCAACGGGAAATGCGCACCGAGCACGCCTCAGCGACGGCGTGGACCGGCGCACCACTAAGTCCGGCTCGACCTGCCACCTCGGCCCGGGCGAGCCCGCATATCGCGAATCCTCGGTTCACCGCCGACATCCGGGGGGGCCGGCGGGTGATGCGGACAACGGTTCGCTCTCGTCCAGCGGTGTCTGGCCCGGGGTGTGCCCATCACCCCTGATCCCGTGTTGCGGGCGTTACCCGTTGCCTAGGGATCATTCCTATACTGCGGTCCCGCCCGGATCATCAAACCCCTTTTTTGTCCTTTATTCATTTGGGTGGGTCTGAGTCCATGCCGTGGCCTCCGAGGGTCCGAAGCCGGGGTGCGTCCCTAGGGGGGGAAAAAAAAGGCCCGCCGGGCTTGAAGCCGGGCGGGCCGAACCGAGGGGTCGGGACCCAACGACCTGCGTCAGCGTTTCCCTATCGTCGCTCCAGTGTTCCCGACCCGAGGGTAACCGGCGACCGCCCCGGCCGCGCCCAGACAGGGGCGCGAACCGAGGTGGTCGCCGTCAAGACGTCTAGTGGCAGTCTCCGTGGCCGACCTTGACCGACCGCGGCTTGGCGGCGGATTCCGTGCCGTACCCGCTCTCCCCCTGTCCGTCGAAGTACTGCCCGACGTAGAAGAAGACCTGTCCGGGAGCCGGGACCGCGGTGTCCTCGAATCCGATCGTCGTGTTGTCGGTGGTTCCCCGATCGATGCACAACACATCGCCGAGGTCGATGAACGAACCCTGGACGTGCAGGTTCGCCACGTTGCCCCGGATGATGTCGTAATTCTGCGCACCTTCGACCGGCTCCCATTCCAGCCTGGTGTTGTGCGTGTCCGCCAGGTTCAGCATCAAAGGCTCGGCCGAATGGCCGTTGCCCTTGTCGTGCGGCACCGCGACCGTCGTGGTCGCCCCGGTGGCGTTCCCCGCGGCGTCGGTGACCACATAGGTCATGGTGTACACGCGCCCGTTCCGGGTACCGTCGCGCTCGGCGCGGAGCAGGATCTGGTAGTCCGGGGTGCCGATCGTGGCGCCCTGGATGTCGTCGGAGGTGCTGCCGTCCCCGACGCCATTGGCGTCATCGGGCTCGTTCGAGGTCGCGGCGATGAGGACGATCGGCGGATTCGGATCGCAGATGTCCGACGCGACCACGGTGTTGTTGACGTCCACCATCCGGTGGTTCGGCGGCCAGAGCACGCTCGGGCTCGAGATCGCCGAGATGAGCGGAGGCTGGGTGTCCACGACCGTGATGGTCACGGTCGCGGGATCGGAGTTCTCAAAGCCGTCGTTGACCACGAGCGTGACCACCGTGGATCCCAGTGGGAAGCTCGCGGTGGGCGTCGGGCTCGTCGGATCGTCGAAGGTGATCCCGGGGGCGGTCCAGAGGAAGGTCAGCGGATCGCCGTCGGGGTCGCTGGCCGAGCCGCTCAGCGTGAAGGTCGCGCTGAGGTTTCCGGTGCACTCGCCCTGCTGCGGGGCTCCCGCCACGGCAGTGGGTTTCTGGTCGCAGGCGAGCCGGACCGGAACCCCGAGGAGCGGGTTGGCCGGGTCGTTGCTGCTGAGGTCGAGGGTGGCGTCGTGGAACCCGTGGTCGAGGCCGGTGCAGTCCAGCGCGCAGACGGTGTCCTGGCACTCACCCGCCGAGACGGTTCCGTTCACCGGCGAGCAGATGAGCCACTGCGGGATGCTCGTGAACTGGATCGCCAGGTTGTCGTGGACGTAGGCCGCGTCGAATACCGCGTACAGCCCATCGTCGCGGGTTGCGTTCTGAATGCCGATCGTGGCCGAGTTGAGCGTGCCGGTCATCGAGAGGTACTGGTAGACGATCTTGCCGTCGGGGTAGAGGATCGTCTCGTAGGTGTACAGCCCGGTGAGGCCGCCACCGGTGTAGTGGGGCACGTTGACGTACTCCACGATGAACCGGAGGCCGTCGTTGTAGTAGAACGCCTGCGCGCTGCCCGCGCTTGAGCTGAAGTTCTGGTCGTCCCAGAACGGGGCCAGCAGGTTCTCCGGGTAGGAAGTGCCGCCGGTCGGGAGCGGCTGGTTGTCGTAGGCGTAGAGGCCGGAGGTGACGGTGCTCGTGAACGACTGCCAGCCGTTGGTGTTCGCGTTCAACGTCGAGTACGTGCTGCCGTAGAACGTGAAGCCGAACCCGATCGGGATGCCGGTGACGCTCTGATCGTCGCTGTTCAGCGCGAGCGGGGTGCCGACGCCGGAGATGTCCACCCAGTCGAACACCGGGCCGCCCGGTTCGTCGGAGTCCCTCCACCGGTAGCCGAACGCGTCCGGACCGCCGGATCCGAGGATCCCCGGCCGAGGATCGATCTCGTCCTTGCCGGTTTCCAGGGTTCCGTACATCGGCACCGAGACGCCGGTGAGGATGTTCGTCCCGCTCTGCCAGACCAAATCCGAGCCGCCGGTGTTGCACACCGAGAGGTTCGTGGTGCCGGGTGTGTCGGGCGGGAGAGCCACGTAGATGGACGCCGGATCGGGATGGATCACCGGCGGCATCAGGGAGGTACCCTCCAGCGGGATGACGACCGGGTTCGTGTCCGGATCGTCGCTGGTGATGGTGATGCTCCCGGAGAGCGTCCCCGGTGCGGTCGGCGCGAAGTGGACCGTGATGGGAAGCGTGCTGTACGGCGCGACGATCGTCGTGTTCGTGAGGCCGGTCTGGCTGAAGTCTCCGGCGACCGTAACGTCCGTAATGTGCAGGCAGCCGGGCCCGTTGTTCTCGATGGTCAACGGCAGCGCGCTGGAGTAGCCGACGTAGGTCATCGGGAAGGTCAGCGATGCCGGGCTGACGCCGATGTCCGGGATTCCGGTCACTTGGAGAGTGACCGGGACATGGACCATCGGGCGTGCCGGGTCGTTGCTGCTGAGGTCGATGCTGCCGAGGTAGTCGCCGCAGACCAGTTGGGTGGCGTTGAAGACCACGTCGAAATCCGCGGAGCCGCCGGCGGGAATCGTGGCGCCGTCCGGGGTCACGGTCAGCCAGTCAACGCCCTTCGAGAAGTCGATCGCCATGTTGTCGTGGAGGTACACGTTGTTGGCGACGACCGTCAGGCCGTCGTCCTTGGCCGCGTTCTGGATGCCGATCGTGGCGCTGGTGAGCGTTCCCGGCATAGAGAGGTACTGGAACACCACCTTGCCGCTCGGGTAGAGAATCACTTCGAACGTGAGAGGGTAGGCCGAGCCTCCCGAGAGTGTCTGCCAGTTGTTGTACTGCAGGATGAAGCGCGTCCCGTCGTAGTAGTAGTAGGCGTTGCTGGTCGTCCCCTTGTAGAGATCGTCCCAGAACGCGGCCAGCAGGTTCTCCGGCGCGCTCGTGCTTGGGAGCGCGTAGTTACTGTACGACGTGAGGGTCGAGGTGAAGGACAGCCAGCCGTTGGTGCAGGCGTTCACCGTCGTGAAGTTGTTGCCGTAGAACGAGAACGTCATGCCCAGCGGAATTCCGACCACGGTGCTGTCGTCACTCGAGCCGAAGGTGAGCGGGGTTCCGACGCCCGAGATCTCGACCCAGTCGAAGACCGGGCCGCCCGCCTCGTCGGAGTCCTTCCACTTGTAGCCGAACGCGTCGGGCCCGCCGGAGCCGAGGATGCCAGGCCGCGTGTCCGCCTCGCCCTTCTTGAGCTCGGTGTACGTGTACTGGGTGACC
Source organism: Terriglobia bacterium (assembly GCA_020073205.1). Classification (NCBI taxonomy): domain Bacteria; kingdom Pseudomonadati; phylum Acidobacteriota; class Terriglobia; species Terriglobia bacterium. The sequence goes on along the minus strand of JAIQFR010000146.1, from coordinate 4,329 downwards.
CCGGCGCCGTTGAGCCTCTGGGCCGTGGCGGTGAAGGTCAGGTCGCTGCCGCCCTGGTTCTCCACGTGCAGCGTGCGGTGGACGACGTCGCCCACGTTCAGCGCTTCCGTGAAGGAGGTCGGCGTGACCTGGATTACCGGCGGGGTCAGCGCGAGGCCGCTGAGCGGAATGACCAGCGGGTTCCCGGTCGGATCGTCGCTGGTGACGGTGATGCTCCCGGAGAGCGTCCCCGGCGCGGTCGGCGAGAAGCTCACCGTGATCGGGATCGAGCCGAACACCGGGATGCTCACGGGCGGCGTCAAGCCGGTCTGGCTGAAGTCGCCGGCGACCGAGACTCCGCTGACGTGCAGGACGTCGGTCCCGGTGTTCTGGATCAGGAGCGGCAGGGTGTGGCTGTATCCGACGTAGGTCATCGGGAAGATCAGCGACGCCGGGGCGGCCCCGATGTGCGGAACGCCCGTGACGTGGAGGTTCACCGGCACCGCGAACACGCCGTTCGCCGGATCATTGGTGGTGACGTCCACGCTCGCGGAGTAGTCGCCGCCGATCAGGCCGGTCGAGTCGATCGCCACGTCAAGATCGATGAACGCGCCGGGCGCAACCGTGCCCGTGCGCGGCGTCACGCCGATCCAGCCGATGGGCGGGTTGAACTCGACCGCCAAGCTGTTGTGCACGTACGCGGCGTTGAAGACCACGGTCAGGCCGTCGGTCTTCGTCGCGTCCTGGATCCCGAGCGTCGCGCCGGTGACCGTGCCGGTCATCGACAGGTACTGATAGACGATCCGGCCGTTCGGGTACAGGATCACCTGGAACGTGAACAGGCCGGAGGTCGAGAACGTGTCGACGTTCGTGTACTGCACGATGAACCGCGTTCCGTCGTTGAGGTATTTCACGTTGCCGGTGCGCAAGTGCAGATCGTCCCAGAACAGCGCCAGCAGGTTCTCCGGCGCGCTGGTGCTGGGCAGCGCGTAGTTGGTCAAGGAGGTCGTCGTGTTCGTGAACGACAGCCACCCGTTCGTGCAGACGTTCACCGTCGTGAAGCTTCCGCCGTAGAACGGGAAGGAGAAGCCGATGGGGATCCCCGTGGTGTTGGCGTCGTCGGAGCTGGTGAAGCTGATCTGCGTTCCGGTCCCGCTGATGTCGGTCCAGCTGAAGACCGGGCCGTTAAGCGAGTCGGAGTCGCGCCAGCGGTAGCCGAACGTGTCGGGCCCGCCGGAGCCGAGAATGCCGGGCCGCGGGTCGGGCTCGTCCTTCTTGAGCTCGATGGGCGGATAGTTCGGCACCACGGCGCCGGTGCTGAGATGGACGTCGGTGCTGTAAGTCAGATTGCTTCCGCCGGTGTTCGTCAGGCGTAGCGCGCGGTGGACCACGTCGCCCGAGATCAGGGACTCGGTGAACGACGTGGGCGACCAGCCGACGATCGGCGGAAGGATTGCGGTGCCCGTCACCGGCATCGCCTTGATCGGGTTCACCGGATCGTTGCTGTAGACCTGGACCGCCGCGTTCAGGGTCATGGGAACCATCGGCAGCCAGCGCAGCGTGAACAGCCGCGAGCCACCCGGCGGCAGATCGAACGCCGCGCGAGCATACACATCGCCGCTCGCCGCCCCCTCGATCGTGAGGGACCCGTGAGTGGTGGTGAGATCCGTCACGCGGAGCACGTCGGTGCCGGTGTTCACGACTTGGAACGTCTGAAGCTGCGAGTACCCGACGAACTTGGTGCCGTACGCGATCGAGGTCGGCGAGAAGCTGGCCACCGGGACGCCGATGATGGTCAGCTGACACGGAACCGTCCGGGTCTCCGGGAGGTTGTTCGTGAGGACGACCCCGCCGTTCAAGACGCCGCCCGATCGGTCAGTGGCGTCGAACTTCACGTTGAAGACGAAGTTTCCGCCTGGCGGGATGGTCGCCGAGGACGGCGTGACGACCAGCCAGTCGGGAGTCCTGCTGATCTGGATGGCCAGGTTGTTCTTGATGTACGTGCCGTTGTTGACCATCTGGAGGAAATTCGTCGGCGTCGTGGTTTGGAGATTCTGTATCCCGACGGTCGCGATGTTGAGCGTCCCCGTCATGGTCAGGTACTGCATGACGATCTTGCCGCTCGGGTACAGCAACACCTCGAAGTTGAGGTCTTCGGTGGTGGTGCGCTGGAAGACGTTCTTGTACTGGATGATGACCTTGCTCCCGTCGTACTGCCAGAACGCCTTCGATGTCCGCGCTGGCGTCCCGGAGCTAGTGCGGAAGTACAGGTCGTCCCAGAAGGGTGCGATCGTGTTCTTGGGCAGCGACGTGGTCGGGAGCGCGACGTTGCTGTACGGGTTGGTCGTGTCCGTCGTGGTGAAGGTGATGAAGCCGTTGGTGTTGACCCTCGCCCCGGTGAAGTTGCTGCCGTAGAACGGGAAGGTCATTCCGAAGTTGCTGATGACGGCGCCGGCATCGTCGCCCGTGAGCGAGAGCAGGGTGCCCGTCGTGCTGATGTCCACCCAGTTGAAGGTCGGGCCGCCGGAGGCGTCGGAGTCCTTCCAGCGGTAACCGAAGCCGTCGGGACCGCCGGATGCCAGCGCGCTCACCTCGTCGGCGACGACCAGCTCGCCGTTGCCCTGGTTGGCCGCGGCGTTCACGATCAGGTTGGACCCGCCCGTGTTGTACACGGTCAGCGGGAGAGTTTCCTGCTGGGCGGTGTACAGCGTCCGGGTGAACGACGTCGGGTCATAGACCATTTGCGGGGCCACGAGGCCGTTGCCCGCCACCGGGACGACGATGCTCGGGTTGGACGAGTCGTTGCTCTGGACCGTGACCGACCCGGAGAACGAGCCGGGAACCGCGGGAGTCCACGTCACGGTCACGTTCTGCGAGCTGTGCGGCGCCACGTTGAACACCCGCGGGGTCACCGTGATCTCGGGGCCGCTGGGCAGGATGTCGGTCACGACCAGGGTGTCGGTCCCCGCGTTCGCGACGATCAGGTTCTGCGGCGTGGGTACGCCGACGAACACATCACCGTAGGCGAGACTCGTGGGCTGGACGTTGGCCTCCGGTGCCCCAGTGACGTGGAGTACGGCGCTGACAGGAAGGACCGGATGCGCCGGGTCGTTGGTCTGGATGTTGACCGTGCCCGGATAGTGACCGCCTTCGAGTCCCGACGCGTCCATGTGAAGGACGATCGGCTTGGACTCGCCACCCCGGAGCCGTCCGGAGGTCGGCGCGGCGCTTAGCCACTGCGGGATGGACGCGATGCGCACCGCCAGGCCGTCGTGGACGTACGCCACGTTGAAGTCGACCTGCAGGCCCGTGGTCTTGGCCGCGTCCTGGATCCCGATCGTGGCCGAGTCCAGCGTTCCGCTCACGGTCAGGTACTGGAAGGTGATCTCGCCGCTCTGGTCGATGATCGCCTGGAAAGTGTAGTTGCCCGTCCCGGTGGAGGAGTAGTGCGGGATGTTGTTCCACTGGACGATTGCGTGGGTGCCGAAGGACTGGAAAAAGATCAGGCTCGCGCCGCCCGGGTTCAGGTCATCCCAGAACGGGGCGATCAGGTTCTCCGGCGCGCCGGAGTTCGGCAGGGGCTGGTTCGAGTACGAGGTGGCCGAGCTGCTGAACGAGAGCCAGCCATTCGAGCAGACAAGGATCGAGTTGAAGAGCGTCCCGTAGAACGGGAAGTTGAATCCCAGCGGGATCGGAGCGCTGGTGGAGTCGTCGCTGGTCACGCCGGAGACCGCCGTGCCCGTCCCGGAGATGTCGGTCCACGCGAAGGTCGGGCCGCCCGCCTCGTCGCTGTCGACCCAGCGGTAACCGAAGGCGTCCGGTCCGCCGCTGCCCTGGAGGATCGGGCTGCCGTGGCGGGGATCCGGATCGTCCTTGCCGAGGATGAGCGGATCTTGCGGAACGCTGTACGGCTCACCCACGGCCGGCGACGGGATCGTGAAGTCGAGGGTCCCGGTGCCGATGTTGCTCAGCACGACCGTCCGGTCCGTCTGCTGGCCGGTCAGCAGGTCGGCCGTCACCGAGGTCGGGTCCACGTTCCCCGTCGGCGGCGGCAGCGTCGTCCCGGACGCGAGGTTCGAGAGCGCTCCCGGGTTGCCCCACTCGTCGAAGGCTTTGATGGCGAAGTAGTAGAACGTGCTGGCGTCGAGGCCGTGGACCTCCATGCTCTCCGGAGATCCCGAGACCTGCGGCGTCGGCTCGTTGCCGGCCCGCGTCGCCGAGGCCCAATTCGCCTCCGTGATCGAGGACGTCGAGTACCGCACCTCGTAGTAGCTGGCGGTCCCCACGATCCCGTCGTCCCCGGTGGCGGTCCAGGTCAGCCCCATCGTGTTCGAGCCGGGGTCGATGGTC
>JAIQFR010000145.1 GCA_020073205.1 Terriglobia bacterium | reverse complement strand
TCGAATCCTCTGCGACCGGTGGCGACGTGTCCCCACTCGGCCTGAACGCCAACGAAAACTCCCTCCCCACGGTCTCCGTCCGCGCTACACTCTCTGCGACTGCGAACTGGGACGACATCACGAGGTGCGAAACCCGCCATGGTCACCACGTCGGACCGCTTCATGAATAGTCCGGGCTAACCACCGGCTGAAGCTGCCGGCCCACGCTGTCAGGGGTCGTGCTTGCGCACGCGTCGCGCCAACCCAGCCCGCAACTGATCGCGAGCGTTAGCCGGAACCGAAGGCAGCGAGAATTACACGATTGCACGGCCCCCGTGAAAGGCGTATAGTATTGCATGAGGATGACCGCGCATGATCGTATCCTTCGGGGACAAGGCCACGGAAGCGCTCTTCCATGGACGGCCCTCGAAGCAAGCTCGGCGGCTTCCGCAGGACGTTGCAAGGGTCGCGGTCCGGAAGCTCGACATGCTCAACGCCGCCAGGACGCTCGGTGATCTTCGTTCACCTCCCGGCAACTACCTCGAGGTACTTCACGGCGACCTGACCGGGTTCCACAGCATCCGGGTCAACGACCAGTGGCGACTGGTTTTCCAGTGGACCGGATCCGACGCATACGAGGTTCGACTTGTGGACTACCACTGAATCGACGAGGGTACGATGATCCCTTCGCACCGTACGCCCACTCATCCTGGGGAAGTCCTCCAAGAGGAGTTCTTGACTCCGCTCGGGGTCACTCAGGTCGCGCTCGCGGAGCACATCCGCGTTTCGGTTCAGCGCGTCAACGAGCTCGTCCGAGGGAAGCGCGGCGTGACGCCTGATACTGCCTGGCTTCTTGCCCAAGCGTTCGATACGACACCCGAGTTCTGGCTCAATTTGCAGGCGACCTTCGATCTGGCGCAGAGCCGGCCGCCTCGGGCAGTGCGGCGACTCCGAAAGGCGGGGCAGCGTGACGGTCCGGCTAACGCGCGTGAACGCGACGGTCCAGCCGGTCACGGCGCTTGCAAACTGCGCACGCGTCGCGCCCGTCCGGCCCGCGCGTTACGCGGGGCGTTAGGCGCACTGGAGATGCTATGCGGGTAGGTGCGCTGGTTTTGGCTGCCCTCACCGTCACTCAGGCGCTCGGTGGGGAGCCGTCTCCGCTGTCGGCCAGCGAACTGAAAGCAGCGAAGATCCACTATGTTCCTGCGGCCGAGTTGAAGGTCTTTCCACTCCCTGTCTTCACGACGGACTGCGCAGGTCTTGCGGCAGAAAAGGACCTGGCCGATCTCAGGGCCAACCTGCTGGTGCCGATCATTCTGTACAGCGAACGACCGATATCGTCTGTCAGACTCGATCTCTGCGGGAAGTGGCCGCAAGGGTTAAGCGTCGCTACGACCTACCTCGACGGTGGCTACCTTGGCGTCTTCTTGTCCAAACCCGACGTGGACCGTTTCGACTATTCCTGGTGGCTACAACTAGCACACCTGGTGGACTCCCATCATGCCCAACTTGAGCCGTGAGCCCCATCTGTCGGAGCCCTGTGATGCCCCACGTGAGCCGCGAGACGCAAGAGGAACGGAATGAGAGAAACATCATCATGAAGAGCGGATCCCAGAAAGGAGAGTCTTCCTCTCGGATGATCGACGAGAGGATCAAGGAGCTGGGCGACTGGCGGGGCAAGATGCTCTCCCGGCTCCGCACATTGATCAAGCAAGCCGACCCCGAGGTGGTCGAGGAGTGGAAGTGGAGAGGGGTTCCGGTGTGGTCTCACGACGGATTGATCTGCACCGGCGAGACGTACAAGAACGTCGTGAAGATGACCTTTTCCAAGGGGGCCGCACTTCAGGACCCATCAGGCCTCTTCAACTCCAGCCTCGATGGAAACACCAGGCGTGCCATCGACTTCCACGAGGGCGAGAAGATCGACGAGGAGGCATTGAAGGCTCTCATTCGCGCGGCCGTGACGCTGAACGCGTCCCGTTCAGGATAGGCACGCGAAGCGCGACGCTGACGACACATCCCGAGAGAAGCTCTTCCTCCCCGCCCACGGGGTCCCGCGGCGCCGCTTGCTCGATCGCTGCTCCGATCCGTGGCGTCCTCCGGGTCCGGTACCTCGTGTTTCTCTTCGGGCTCGTCGTATCATGACCGTGAAGCTGCTGGCCAGCGTCGGACGCGCATCGGTCGGCGCCGCGGGTACATAGGGCCGAGGAGGGATGATGCCACTTCAATCCGCACCCATCGCGCGAACCGGAATGCGCATTCGCAAACCGGTCGCCGAGGTCTTCAACGCCTTCGTCGATCCCGCCGTGACCCGCCGGTTCTGGTTCACGCGGGGCAGCGGGAGGCTCGAACAGGGCGCGCGCGTCAGGTGGACCTGGGACATGTACGGCGTCTCGGCCGACGTCGTGGTCAGGGCGCTCGAGGTGAATCGCCGGATCCTGATCGAATGGCCGACCCCCGTCGAGTGGATCTTCACCCAGCGGCCCGACGGCACCACCTACGTGAGCATCATCGCGTCGGGGTTCACGGGAAGTGACGACGAGAAGGTCGCCCAGGCCGTCGATTCCATGGGGGGGTTCAGCTATGCCCTTGCAGGTTGCAAGGCGTTCTTGGAGCACGGCGTCGAGCTCCGCCTTGTTGCGGATCACAACCCCGACGCGCACGTCGAAGGCGGCGCCTGACGAGCGCGCCCAAGCTCGCGGAACGGCTCCGTCTCAGCGCGACCCGTATTCATGACGGCATTCGCCAGCCGCGGCTGAGCGGGAGCGTTGCGACGCCTCACCCGGAGGGGCCATGGACGAGAAGCACGAGCTGGTTCGCCATTTTCTCGCCGCCCTCGCCTATCGCACCCAGAAGGCGCTGAGGGACGCCCCTCCCGACTTCGGCTCGTTCCGCGCGGCGGACGGCGTGAGGACCCCGTCGCAGCTGGTGTGCCACATGACCAGCGTCCTGGGCTACGCGCGCACCTTCTTCACGGGCGGCACCTACCGGCCTGAGCCGCTTCCGTCTCTGGCGGATGAGATCGGTCGGTTCCACGGGATGCTGAGCGAGCTGGCCCGACACCTCGAGGCCGGCTCCCGCCTGCGTGAGGGGATGACGCCGGAACGGCTGCTCCAAGGGCCGTTGGCGGACGCCATGACCCACGCCGGGCAGCTGGCTCTGCTACGGCGGCTCGCAGGCTCTCCGGTGCCGCCGGAGAATTTCGTCCTGGCCGATATCGACGCGGCGCGACTGGCTCCCGAGCAGGCCGATCCCGTCAGCCCGGACGACGTCTGGCCTGAGGCGCCGCCGTCCTGGGTCCCACCCTCTCGGAAGATGTCGAGCTGACATCGGCAGCGGGGACCTCGAGAGATGCCGTTCCTGGTCATCGAGCGTTTCCGGCCGTGTCGGCGTTGGCGCGTGTGAGGTCGGCATGACCGGCGTCCTCTGGGCGTACGCGGGCGGCTTCCTCGTGCTGGCGCACTTCTTCGTCGTGCTGGTCGAGGAGCCGACCCTGCGGAAGACCTTCGGCGACGACTACGAGAGGTACTGCGCGAAGGTGCGCCGGTGGTGGCCGTCGTCGGGCCGACCGGCTACACTCGCGAGGAAGAGCGCGCACATGAGACGCTTGATATCGAGCGGCAGCCCGTACGAGCCGCGCGTCGGGATCTCCCGTGCGGTTCGCGTCGGGCCGATCATCGCGGTGTCGGGAACCGCCCCGCTCGGACCCGACGGGCGGACCGTCGGAAAAGGAGACCCGACTGCGCAGGCCCGTCGCTGCCTCGAGATCATCAAAGAGGCGCTGGAGCGGGCCGGCGCGTCGCTGGAGCAGGTCGTTCGGACGCGGACCCTGCTCACCCGAATCGAGGATTGGCAGGCCGTGGCGTCGGTGCACGGCGAGTTCTTCGGCTCGATCCGTCCCGCGAACACCATCATGCAGGTCTCGCGCTTCATCGATCCGGACTGGCTCGTGGAGCTCGAGGCCGATGCCGTCGTCGAGACGGAAGCGGGCGGCCAGGTGGCGTGAGCGTGGGGGCGATGGGGACCGATGTCCTGGCCGCGATCGGGAACACGCCGCTGATCGAGCTCAAGCGCGTCGTGCCCCGGGGGGCCGCCCGGGTCGTCGCGAAGCTCGAATGGACCAATCCGACCGGGAGCATGAAGGATCGAATGGCCCGGGCCGCGATCGAGCGGGCGGAAGCGCGAGGCCATCTGTCCCCGGGAGGCACGGTCGTCGAATACACCTCGGGCACCACCGGGATCTCCCTCGCGCTGGTCTGCGCGGCGAAGGGGTACCGGCTCGAGATCGTCTATTCCGACGCCTTCAGCCGCGAGAAACGCCTCATGATGCAGGCGTTCGGCGCTCGCGTCACGGAGGTGCCGAGCGATGACCGACGGATCACGGGAGCGTTGATCAAAGAGATGATCCGTACCGCGGCCGACCTCGGGCGGCGTCCCGGGCACTGGCACTGCGATCAGCTCGACAACCATGATGCCGTCTCCGGCTACCTCCCCCTCGGCGAGGAGCTCTGGCGACAAACGGACGGACGCCTCGACGCGTTCGTGCACTCGGTCGGCACGGCGCACTCGATCCACGGCGTGACGCGAGCCCTCTGGTCGCACGAGCCGCGCATCCGCATCGTGGCCGTCGAGCCGGCGGAATCCGCCGTGTTGTCGGGAGGCGTTTCCGGGTCGCATCAGATCGAAGGGATCGGGATCGGGTTCATTCCCCCGCTCTGGCAGCCCGAGCTCGTGAACGCCATCGACACCGTCACCTCGGGCGACGCCCGAGCCATGGCCCGGCGCCTGGCGCGCGAGGAAGGCATCTTCGCGGGTCCGTCATCCGGCGCGAACGTGGTCGCGGCCGTCCGGCTGGCCCGCGAGCTGGGTCCTGAGGCCACGGTCGCCACGCTGATCGTCGATTCCGGGGTCAGGTACCTGAGCACGGACCTCTTCGCGGGCGCGTGAGCGGCCCGGCCATGCGCCGGAGCTGTGGAGGGATCGGCTGATGGACAGCATCGGGGATCGGCGAGCGTCGTTTGCCAAACTCCATGAGTCCGGCTGCTTCGTCATTCCCAATCCCTGGGACGTCGGAAGCGCGCGCTTCCTCCGCCACCTCGGTTTTCGCGCGCTGGCGACGACGAGCGCCGGCTTCCAGTTCACGCGCGGGCAAGCCGACACCGTGTGGGGATCGCCGCGGGACGTCGTCCTCGCCCACGTCGCGGAGATCGTCGCCGCGACCGATCTGCCCGTCAACGCCGATTTCCAGTCCGGGTACGCGCACGACCCCGAGGGGGTCGCGGCGAACGTCGCGCTGTGCGTCGACACCGGTGTCGCCGGGCTGTCGATCGAGGACGCCACCGGGGACCCCGGTCAGCTCTACGAGCTGTCCTTCGCCGTGCGACGGATCCGGGCGGCGCGTGACGCGATCGCCGCCAAGGGGGCCCCGGTGCTGCTCACGGCTCGGGCCGAAAGCTACCTTACGGGCCGTCCCGAGCCGCTCGAGGATGCGCTGCGCAGGCTGACGGCGTACGCCGAGGCGGGGGCCGACGTCCTCTTCGCGCCGGGACCGCGGACACGGGAGGAGCTCCGCGCCATCGTGCGCGCCGTGGCGCCGAAGCCGGTCAACGCCATCGTCACGGCCAACATCGGATTCACGGTCGCGGACCTCGCCGACCTCGGCGTGCGGCGGATCAGCGTGGGTTCGGCGCTCGCGCGAACGGCCTGGGGCGGCTTCATTCGGGCGGCAAGGGCGATCGCCGAGAGGGGCAGCTTCGAGGGGTTCGACGGAGCGGCCCCCTTCGCCGAGCTGAATGCCGTCTTTTCCGCGGATCGACATGCCGACGCTGATTGACGTCTGGGCCACCGTCCGCCATCTGCTGATCGGACTGCTCGTCCTGGCCTTCGTCACGATGCCGTGGTCCGTCGTCGCGGGGGCGAATCTCCATCTCTCGCCCCGGGTCCCGTGGGCGATCCCGATCGGCCTGATCTACCTCGGGCTCGCCGTCGCCTACTTGAGCGGTCGGGGTCGGCCGGCGACGACGGCCGGCGTCCGACGGAGCCGCTTTAGAGCGCGTTGGCTCACCGGAGCGGAATCGTTCTGGTCCTTGCTCGCCGGCGTTTCCGCGATCGCCTGCCTGTGGCTTCTGTTCGCCGCATTCGGCGGCTTGGGAGGCGAAACCCCGCCCGGCCGCGAAGCCACCCTGCCGGCCGCGGTCCTCTTCATGTTCGTCGTCGTCAGCTCGGCCGCCACGGCGATCGGCGAAGAGGGAGGCCTTCGCGGCTTCATGCAGGCGCCGCTGGAGCGGCGCTTCGGTCCCACGGCGGCGATCGCCGCGAGCACGGTCGCGTTCGTCCTGATCCACGCGACCCACGGCATCCCCGCTCTGGTTCGCGCGGCGCCCATCTACGCCGCGGCCGGCGTCGTCTACGGTCTTCTCTCGTACCTCACGCAGTCGATTCTTCCGGCACTGGCGCTCCACTTTCTCGGCGACGTCGTCGCGTTCGGCCTGCGGTCGTCGTTGATTCACCTGTCCGGGCCGCGCACCGCGCCAGCGGTCGCGCTGAGCATCGCCGGCGCGATCGTCGCCTCGGGCATCGCGATCCTCGCGTTCGGCCGGCTCAGGGCGGTCAGCGCGACGACGCGGATCTCGCGGCTGTCCGACCCCGACGCCGCCTGACGAGGCGCTCCAAGTACCCAGCGCCGGCCGCTATCCGTCCGCACGTTCTTGCGAGAGAATGCGAGGGAGGTGCTCGCCGCTCGACCCTGCGCCGTCCCTCAGGAGAATCGATCCCGATGATCGAGATGCGGCTCGCGAAGTGCAAGGTGAGGTCCTACCGTGAGGACGACGCCGCGTCGCTGGCCATCCACGCCGACAACCGTAAGGTGTGGATCAACCTCCGGGACCGGTTCCCCCACCCCTACACCCTCGCCCACGCCCGCGCGTTCATCGAGGCGGCTCTCGCCGCCGTCCCGGAGACGAGCTTCGCCGTCGCCGTCGACGAGGCGGCGGTGGGCGGCATCGGCTTCACGCTTCACGAGGACGTCGAGCGGGTCTCCGCGGAGATCGGCTACTGGCTGGGGGAGCCCTTCTGGGGGCGCGGCATCATGACCGAAGCCCTCAGGACGGTCACGGCCCACGCCGTCGGGACCCACGACTTGACCCGCGTGTACGCCGTGCCGTACGAGTGGAACCCCGCTTCGTTCCGCGTGCTCGAGAAGGCCGGGTACGTGTGCGAAGGCCGCATGCGTCGGAGCGCGATCAAGGACGGCCGCGTGATCGACCAGATGCTGTACGCTTACGTCGTCACGGGGGCCGAGGCCGCGGGGGACGGTGCTCCGTCCCGCGGCTGATTCGAGGCGGGCGGCGCCGCGGAAGGGAACCCAGGGGGGGCGGCGGCCGTATTTCCAGGAGTGACGTTCTTCTGGAACGCGACCGAGCGGAGGCTGCGGGCCTTCTGGCGCCTGCTCGCGCAGGCCGGCCTCATGACGGGCCTCGCGCTCGTCCCCATCCTGGCCGTCGCGGAGCCCCTCACCGCGCTGCACCGGCGGGGATGGTTCTTGCCGGGGTCAACGCACGCCGGATACGACCGGATCATCAACATGCTCGTCGGGCCGCTCCTCGCCGCCGCCGTTGTCGCCAGCGTCGGGCTGGCCGGCAGGTGGCTGGACCATCGCCCCTTCTCGGACTTCGGCGTGCGCCTCGATCGCGCTTGGTGGCTCGGCCTGGGCGCCGGTTTCCTGCTCGGCGCGTCGGTCATGGCGCTGGTCTTCGCGCTCGAGTACGCGGTCGGTTGGGTGACGATCACCGGCACGATGGTTCCGAACGCCGCCGGCGTCTCTCTGGGCCTGGCGCCGAGGGCCTCACGCTCCCCTGGGGCATCGTGGCCTCGTCCGCCATCTTCGCCTCGCTGCACGCCTTCAACGACAACGCGAGTATCCTGAGCGCCGTAGGGATCTTCGTCATCGGGGTCTTCCTGGCCGCGGCGGTCCTGGTGACGGGCCGGCTCTCGACCGCCATCGGGGTCCACATGGCCTGGAACTTCGTCCAGGGGGCCGTCTTCGGGTTCCCCGTCAGCGGCGACAAGGAAGGGGCGAGCCTGATCGGTATCCGGCAGGGGGGCCCGTCGTTCCTGACCGGTGGAGCGTTCGGACCGGAGGCGGGGCTCGCCGGGATCGTGGCCTCACTCGCGGGCATCGGTGCGCTCGTGGCCTGGCGGCGCTGGCGCCGGCAGGCGCGAGCCCGCGCGGAGGACGTCCGGTGAGGCGCCCGACGAGATCGACGCGGCGTTCCCCGCGGAGGGTATGGCACACCGTCTCCACTGGCCGACGCCGGGGGTCCCGGAGGACGTTCCGTGACCACGAGACCGGGGGCGGCAGGGAGAATCACAAGATGGGAGGGACCGTCATGCGGGTCATGTCGGGATGGAGGCTGAACCGGCAGCGGGCGCTCGTGTGGATCTTGGCCGTCGGCATCGCGGCGCTCGCCTGGGGACCGGGCACGGTGGCGCAGGACAAGGACGTCGCGGCGAAGCTCGCCGGCTTCGACGCGTACATGGAGAAGGTCCTCAAGGACTGGAACGCGCCGGGCATCGGCGTCGGCATCGTGGTCGGGGACAAGCTCGTGTTCGCGAAGGGGTACGGCTACCGCGACTACGAGAAGAAGCTGCCGTTCACGCCGGCGACGCTCTTCCAGATCGCGTCGAACACGAAGCTCTTCACCGCGGTCGCCGCCGGCCTCCTGGTGGACGAGGGGAAGCTGACCTGGGACAAGCCGGTCCGCGAGTCCGTCCCCGCCATCCGGTTCCACGACGACCTGCTGAACTCGAGCGTCACGCTTCGCGACATGCTCTCCCACCGGACCGGCGTGACCCGTCACGACATGATCTGGTACCAGGCGGACGACTCGCGGAAGGAGCTCTTCGGCAAGCTCAAGTACATGGAGCCCAAGGAGCCGCTCAGGACGATCTTCCTGTACAACAACATGATGTACACCGCCGCGGGGTACCTGATCGAGCTGCAGTCCGGGAAGACCTGGGAGGCGTTCGTCCGCGAGCGCATCCTCGAGCCGCTCGGCATGGCCAGCACCCTCTATTCGGTGTCGGACATGGTCAAACGGCCCGCCTTCGGCGTGGGATACACGGAGAAGCGCGACTCCTTCGAGATCTACCACATCCCCTACTACGAGGACACCGCGGGGATGGCGCCCTGCGGCGCGATCATCTCCAGCATCGACGACATGTCGCACTGGCTCATCGCCCTGATGAACGACGGGAAGTACGGCGGCAAGCAGGTCCTGCCGTCCGATGTCCTCAAGGCCACGCTCGAGCCGGCCGTCGCGATGCCCAACACCCTCGGCGAGACGCGCGGATACTGGGAGCTCCTGAACGAGGCGTACGGCATGGGCCGCTGGACCGGGTCGTACCGCGGGCACCTCCTCGCCTTCCACGGGGGCGACCTCGACGGCTTCCACTCCCAGGTCTCGTACATGCCCCTGGAGCACGTCGGGGTCATCGTCTTCGTCATCGGGGATCACTGCGCCAGCCTCTACAACACGATCAGCTACCACGTCTACGAGCGCCTCCTGGGCATGGACCCGACGCCCTGGAGCGAGCGGCTTCTCGAGTCCAGGCTGAAGGGCAAGAAGGCGGGAACGGAAGCGCGATCGAAGGCGGGCGCCGACCGGGTCGCCGGCACGGAGCCCTCCCATCCCCTCTCGGCCTACGCGGCCACCTACGAGCATCCCGCCTACGGCTCGCTCAGGATCGGGCTCGCGGACGGCCAGCTCCAGTTCGACTTCCACAAGATGAAGTTCCCGATGACCCACTTCCACTACGACCGGTTCGACACGCCGGACGACGAGCGCTACGGCAAGTGGTCGGTGAACTTCGGGACCAACCCGCAGGGGGACGTGGACAGGGCCGTGATGTCCCTCGACGAGGGCGAGGTGGCGTTCACGCGGAGGCCCGAGACTCTCGATCCCAAGCTCCTCGAGAAGCTGGCGGGAACCTACGAGACCCCCACGGGATTCAAGTTCCAGGTGGCCGAGAGGGACAACGGGAGCCTGTTCCTGGTGTTCCCCGGCCAGCCGGACGCCGAGCTGATCCCGTACAAGGGCTTGACGTTCCGCATCAAGGACTTCTCCGATGTCGTCTTCGAGTTCGTCGTCGAGGGAGGGCAGGTCCAGGCGCTCAAGCAGAGGGACGCGTCGGGAGAATTCACCTTCGTGCGAAGATAGCCAGGGTCGAGGGTGCGCGCATGGAGAAGGGACCGGAAGGACGCGCCGCGATCCGTCGCGGGGATCTCGGGTCCCCCGTCGCCCGCCGGCTGATCGCGGCGCTGAACGACGAGCTGGCGCCGATCTATCCCGAAGCCGGAGCGAACCACTTCCGGCTGGACGTCGAGGAGGTCGAGCCGGGAAGGGGCGCCTTCTTCCTGGCCTACCTCGGCGACGAGCCGGTCGGCTGCGGAGCGGTCCGGTGCCTCGACGAAGAGACCGCCGAGGTCAAGAGGATGTACGTGGTGCCCGCCCATCGCGGCCGCGGGGTGGGACGGGCGATCCTCGGCGAGATCGAGGCGGAGGCGCGGCGGCTCGGCGTCGCGCGGCTCGTGCTCGAGACGGGTGGGCGGCAGCCGGAGGTCCTGGCGCTCTACGCGAGCGCCGGCTTCGCGCAGATTCCGAGGTTCGGAGAGTACCTCGCCTCCCCGCTCAGCGTCTGCATGGGGAAGAGCCTCAGCCGCCCGAGCGTCCGGCGCACGTGAAAAAGCCGGAGGGGGCCTCACGGCCCCCTCCGGCTTCCTTGCGCTTCGTGATCCGACGCGTCCCGCCTACCTCGCGCCCTCGACGGGCGGCTCGCAGGCGTCCCCGACGCCGTTGCCGTCGGCGTCGCTCTGGTCGGGGTTGTAGACCGCCGGGCAGTTGTCCAGGTCGTTGGGTACGCCGTCGTTGTCCGTGTCGGGATCGCAGACGTCCCCGATCCCGTCGCCGTCGTTGTCGCTCTGGTCGGGGTTGAACACCGCCGGGCAGTTGTCGCACGCGTCGCCGTGGCCGTCGCCGTCGGCATCGAGCTGATCGGCGTTCGCGGCCTTCGGGCAGTTGTCCAGAACGTCCGGGATGCCGTCCCGATCCACGTCGGCGATCGTCTTGCCGCCGCACGGGCTGGCGTTCGGCCGCTCGGTTCCGTTGCTCCGCTGCCCGAGGCTCGACTCGCTGCAGGCGGGGTCCTTGCGAGAGATGAGGTAGTAGAACACCTGGCCGACCGCCGGGGTGTCCGTGTCGGTGACGCTCGGCCCCGGGACGCCCAGGTCGAAGCAGGTGTGGTTGTAGCCAAAGGGGCTTCCAGCCGCTCTTACGCCCCGGTACACGTTGAACGGCCCGGCCTCGGCTTCGGTCCAGGCGACCGTGGTGGTGCCGGTGGACTTGTTGTGGCTCAGCGCCACGCTGCTGCCCACCGGGTTGCTCTGATTCGCGAGGTCGGCCGGGCAGTCGGCGGCCGACCCGGTGCAGCTCTCCGCCGGGTCGCACGGCGCGGTGGAGGGCCGGCACTCGAGGCTCGACGGGGCGAAGAGGTCCGTGGGGCAGTCGTTGCTCACGCCGTCGCAATCCTCCGCGACGTCGCAAACGCCCGCCGCCGCCCGGCACGTCGCCGTGCTCTTCAAGTCGGCGGGACAGGCCGGTCCGGCGCCGGTGCAGTACTCGGCGACGTCGCAGACGCCCGCCGCTCCGCGGCATTCGGTCGCGGGTCCCGCGAAGAGGTCGGCCGGGCAGTCGTTCCCGACGCCGTCGCAGGATTCCGGGACGTCGCAGAGGCCCGTCGCGATCCGGCAGACCCCGACGCTCTTGAGGTCGGCGGGACAGGCCGCGCTCGCTCCGGTGCAGAACTCGGGAGCGTCGCAGACACCCGCCGGAACGCGGCACTCGACGCTCGGCGGGGCGAGGGCGTCAGGAGGACACGCCGCGTTGACGCCGTCGCAGACCTCGGGCAGGTCGCAGTCGCCGGCGGAGCCGCGGCAGATCGAGCCGACGTTCCCCGGCGCGTTGACGCAGCCGCTCACCGGGTTGCAGGAGTCGACCGTGCAGACGCTGCCGTCGTCGCAGTTGAGCGCCGGACCGCCCTGGCAGACGTAGACCGGATCGGAGACCGCGATCGAGTCGACCCAGTAGCCGGTGTACCCGAAGCTCTCGTCGGTCGCCACGCGCCACTGGAGCTGGACCGACTGACCGGCGGCCGCCGCCGGGAGATTGACCGTGACCGTCACGAATCCGCTGCTCGCGCCGCTCCAGGCCGACCGGCCCGCCAGCGGGCTCCCGTAACTGCTGGAGATCGTGCCGACGTACCCGCCGGTCACGAAGCTGCCGCCCGCGGCCAGGATGTCCTGGAACGCGCCGGCGGCGATGGAGATCTCGAGCACCGCCCCGTCGAAGTAAGTGCTGGTGCCCGACTCGAGGTCGTACCGGTGCTTGAAGGTGACCTGGGCCGTCGCCGAGGCCACGCTGAACGTGGGAGAGACCAGCGCCTTGTCGGAGACGACGGCGCTGTCGGCGGCCCACGCCGCGTTCGGCGCGGTGTCGCTGAAGGTGGTCACGGTGGTGAACACGTCGCCGGTGGGTCCGGTCGTGGTCCACCCCGACGGGAGGGCCGGCGCCGTCACGCCGTCGAAGTTCTCGGTCAGACCCGTTCCGGGCTGCGGACCGCAGACGTCGCCGGTGGTGCAGGCGTTCCCGTCGTCGCAGGGGTTCGCGGCGTAAACGTGGGTGCAGACGCCGGTCGCCGGAGTGCAGCCGTCGTTCGTGCAGGCGTTGGCGTCGTTGCAGTCCTTGGGAGTGCCGACGCACGTTCCGGCGGTGCAGTGGTCGCCATCCGTGCAGAGGCTGTTGTCGCTGCACGGGTTGGAATCGTTCGGCGTGTAGACGCACCCGACGCCCGCCTGGCAGGCGTCGTCCGTGCAAGCGTTGGCGTCGTCGCAGACGACCGCCACGTACTGGCACTGGCCGGTGGCCGGCACGCAGGAGTCGGTCGTGCAGGGGTCGTTGTCGTTGCAGGTCGTCGGCGTGCCGCCGACGCAAACGCCGCTCGCGCACGTGTCGTTGCTCGTGCAGAGGTTGCCGTCGTCGCACGGCGCGGTGTTGTTCGTGTGCACGCAGAGCCCAGAAAGGCAGACGTCGTCCGTGCAGACGTTTTCGTCCTTGCAGTCCTCGTCCCCGGTGCAGCCGAACTCATACGCCCCCATCGTCGGCGTCGTCGCGTTGCGCGCCTTCCCCTCGGCGTCGACCGTGACCGCCGCGATCGGCGTGGCCATCGCGATGACCGGCGATCCTGACGTCAAGTGCAGGTCGGTCGTCGAGGTGAAGAGCGCGTCGGCGTCGAGCGAGTTCAGGTCCTTACCGGTCGCCGTCTGCCATGCCGCGAGCGTCGCCCGAGCGCTGCCGAGATAACCCAGCGTCCCGCCGGCTCCCGGCCAGTAGTCGTTGTAGTTGATGTCGGTGAAGACGGTGCTCGCCGCCGCGCAGTAGATCGCGTAGCGGGTACCGACCGTCTCGTCGTTGGCGAAGACGTTGTCCCGGATGTCCAGCGAGCCCGCCGTCGCGATGCTGCTCGAGATGTTGACGGCCGCCGTGATGCCGGTCGCCGAGGTCTGACTGGTCGTCATGCGCACCGAGTTGTAGTAGAGCTCATAGCCGCCGCCGGACTGGACCACGATCCCCCAGCCGTTGTCGGCGTAGGTCGCGCCGCTGTAGCCGTAGGACGCGATGTCCGTGATCACGTTGTTGGCGACGATCAGGTTCGAGGCCGTCGACGTCGCGGTCAGGTAGATTCCGTTGCTGCCGTACCCGCCGGTGTTGGTGTTCTTGACGTCGCTGATCCCGTTGCCCGTGATCGATCCGCCGTTCACCACGCCGTAAACCTGGATGCCGGTCGACGTGCTCGTCGAGGCGAGCGTCACGCCCATGATCGTGTTCTGGCTGATCGTGAAGTTCTGGGCGTCGCCGATGAACATGCCGCGGAAGCCCAGCTTGTCCGCCGTCGTGGTCGACCCGAACGTGTTGCCGGTGATCAGCCAGTTCTGGTCCAAGGTCGTGGCGTTGCCGTAGATGTACGCGGCGTTCTGCGCCGCGTAGATCAGGTTGTTCTGGATCGTGTCGTTCGAGTTCGCGGTTTCGCCCGCGCCGCCGAGGGTCGTCCCGCTGCCGGCGGTGATCCCCACGACCGTGGTGGAGCCCGTGCCGTAGACGATGCAGTTCTTGATCGTGTCGAAGTTCGCGCCGTTGCTGGCCGACGCGCTGGCGATCCAGATCACGGTCGCGGTCGTGCCGGCGTTCGTGTTCGTGATCGTCAGGCTGCGGTCCGTCCCGGCGGAAAGCGACCCGTCGATCGTGACCCGATCCGCGCCGCTCAGCTTGATGAGGCCGGTCGCGCTCGTTCCCGAAATCGTGCGCGGCGCGCCGGTCGGCACGATCGTCAGCGTGTAGCCGCCGACCCCTTCCTCCGCCCATTGGTTCAGGGCGACGGTGCCGGTCTCGGCCGTGAGGTCGCCCGCGATCTCGATCGTCGTGTTCCCGTTCAGCACGCCGTTGTTGATCCTGTCGAACACGCCGCCGGTGTTGGTCAGCGAGTCAGCATCGCAACCGGACGCGCAGACGGTCTTGGTGCCGGCGTACACCACCGCGATCATGTAGCTGCTCGGTGTCGTCGGCGGGGTGCTCGCAGCCGGCGGATTGGCGGTGAACCCGGCCGCGCCCGCGGCGGGGTACGCCCCCACGTTCGGCGTCGTCGCGGTGTCTTGGGCGGCCACGAAGTACTGGATCGTGTCCCCCGGGACCACGCCGCCCACCGAAGCGTACGCGAAGGTGCAGTCGTACGTGTTTCCGCTGACGTAAGGGCACTGGCTCGACGCGTACGCGCCGGTCGTCCCCTTGCGGAAGTACAGGACGGGCAGGCCGATCCCCGACGTGGGCACGCCGCTGGCGTCCGTGACGGAGATCGCGAGCACGCGGTCCGACGTGCTGGTCGTGTTGCCCAGCGCGGTGTAGGCGATGCTCGGCGCGGAGGAATCGGTCGGCAGCTCGTACGCACCGATCGTCGGAGTGCTCCCGCTCCTCGCGGCGCCGGTGAAGTCCACCGTCACGCTGACCGGCGTGCCGGCTCCGAGCACCGGCGAGCCGAGCTGCGGCGCGAGATCCGTCGCCGAATTGAACAGCGGGGCGGCCGAGATCGAGTTCCCGTCCTTCCCGGTCGCCGTCTGCCACGCCCCCAGGGTCGTCTGGTCCGCGCCGAGGTACCCGAGCACGCCGGTCGCGCCGGACGCGTAGTAGTCGTTGTAGTTGATGCTCGAATAGACCGTGTTCGCGGCGACCGAGTACACGGCGTAGGCCTTGTCGCCGGTCGACGTCGAGTTGTCGTAGCTGTCCGAGAGGACGTTGTCGCGGATGTCGAGGTTCGTGCCGGTCGTGTTCACGAACAGCGCCGCCGCGGCCCCGCCGGCGGTGTTGCTCGAGTAGCCGGCGTGGGCGCCGAAGAGATTGACGGAGTTGTAATACACGCTGACCCCGCCCGTGGTGCCGTCCAGGTCGATCCCGATCGGCCAGTAAATGGCCGATGCGTCCTGGTAACAGTAGACATCCGTGATGACGTTGTTGGCGATCGTGATGTTGCTCGACGCCACGCCGGTGTTCACGATGATGGCCCGGGCGCCGTACCCCGAGGTGGTCGTGCTCGCGACCGTCTGGATGCCGTTCCTCGCCACCGTCGCGCCCGTCACGCCGCTGCCCAGGTACAACGCGGTGATCGAGGCCGTGCCGCTCGCCGACGCGCTCGACGTCACGCTCGTGATCGTGTTCTGGGAGACCGTGGCGCCGCCGACGTTGCTGTTCAGGTAGATGGCTCCGGCGGACCCGACGGTCGCCGAGAGGTTCCGCACCGTGTTGCCTGTGACGGCGGGGCTCACGGCGTTCTGCAGCCAGATCCCGGCGAAGCCGATGTTGCCCGTCCCCGAGCTCGCCGGGCCGACGACGTTGCCGTCCACCACCAGCGAATCGATGCCGCCCGAGGACGTCGCCGCCGTCCCGCTGGCGTAGATCCCGTAGTACACCTTGGTGATCGCGTTCCCCCGGATCGTGTTGCCGTCGTTGTCGTCGCCGTTCGTCCCGGCCGTCGAGCCGCCGACGGAGATCCCGTAGATTCCCGAGGTGTTCGCGCCGCCGGTGATCGTGAGGTTGCGGATCGTGTCGTTGGTGGCGCCTTGCCCCAGGCCGAGCGACGCGAGAGCAACGACCGCCGCGCCGCTGGTCGTGCTGCTGTTCGTGATCTCCAGGCTGTTGCCGCCCGAGTTCAGGCCGTCGATCGTCACGCGGTCGGCGCCGTTCA
>JAIQFR010000144.1 GCA_020073205.1 Terriglobia bacterium | reverse complement strand
AGCGTCTTGATCTTCGAGCCGTCCTTGCGGTGCTTCATGCTGTTGACGGTCCTGCCCTGGTACGCCTGGCCACAGCGGGCACAGGTGACGAGGCCGGAGAGAAGGAACGGGGATCGCAGGCCGTTCCCCGCACGAGCGTTCCTCGGCCCGACGTTCTTGGCGCGTGCGTGCATCAGTTCCTGGGCGCGGTCGAACGTCGTCGGCGGGACCAAGGGGTCGTGCGTGCCCGGCACGACGATCCAGTCGGCCTGGGCGTTCTCCCTGGGCTCGTCCGCGTCGACCCGGGGCCGCTCGACCGCGATTCCGCCCTGCACGCGGTGGAACTTCGCGAATGTTTCCGATTCCAGACCGTGTCGCCACGGTAGGCGGGGTTGCGGAGGATCTCCCGGATGGTGCTGAGGCTCCACTTCGAGTGGGCGTTCGAGGACCAGTTGCCATTTCGAGGAGAGGGGATGCCGTCGCGGTTGAGACCGCACGCGATCCACCTGCATCCCCGACCGAGCTCGACGCATCGCGGAAGATCCGCTGGATGACCGCGATCCGTTCCGGAGTTGAGGGAAGGAGCCGCGCCACGTCCCGCTTGCTGGAGTTGAGGCGCTCACCTCGCGGCAGGACGCGCGTGAGGCGCCCTTCGATGTCGTAGACCTCTTTGTCGCCCGATTCGAGCCAGCGGACGCGCTGGTAGGGCCGCCCCGTGGAGTCGTGGTACAGGAGATCGTAGCCGTACGCCGGCGTGCCGCCGCACCACGCTCCCGCCTCGGTGTGGCTCCCCGCGCACGAGAATACAGGGGATCTCGTGCAATCCACGGCGGCGTATACTCGCCCCCCGCTGAGTGGGGACCCGCGCGTCCCCAGCGATGCAACGACGGGGGACGACGGAGAACCGGCCACGTGGGTGCGTGAGGATGGTCACCTGATCAGAACCATGGCGGGATCGAGGCCCGATCTCTCCCCGATCCCGAGGACTTCGCCATGTCGTCCATGACGCGGAACCTGCTTATCGACCTGGTCATGTGGGTGGCGGTCTCCGTGGCATCGTACGTGGCCACCGCCGGGGTGTTCTTGCTCTGCGGAGGTTCCTTCACGCCCGAAATCAAGTCGGCCGTGTTCACGCTGCGCGACGGCACCACGATCGAGGCCCACATTCACGAGGAATACGAACGAATCCGAAACGAGCAACGTGGGAACATTGCCGCAGCCCGAGCAGAGTTCGACAAGAACCGATCTCCGCGCCGCCTGATTGTGCCCGCCACTGCTCTGATGCTGGTGCTGATGCTCGGTTACGTGGTCCTTCAGGAACGTGCCAAGCTACGGCAATGGTTCGCGGTCGGCCCTCGAAGCGTCTTGCTCGGCCTGGTTGGCGGAGTAGGGCTCGTTGCCCTCGAATGGGTCCACGACCAGGTGCTGACCTGGCTCGGCGTGACCCGTTTTGACTACGCGGAGTTCCTTCGGGAGTCAGGTGGCACCTTCGCGGTTGCGTTCTTGGGCGCCGTCGCAGCGCCCGTGGCCGAGGAACTCTATTTTCGCGGGAGACTCCATGACCTCGTGCAGAACCGCTTTGGCGTTGTCGCTGGCGTTTCCGCCACCGCCATCGTCTTCGCCGCGGTGCACGGGGTGCCGCAGTACCTGATCGGATACGCGGTAATGGCGGTTGTCTTCAGCCTCTTGAGGATCTTCACGCGGGGGCTCGTCGCACCGATAATTGCCCACTCGGTCTGCAACTTGATTGTCCTATCCGTCTTGAGCGGATCGTAGGAAGGCTTTCTGCGATCCTGCCGTGCGATGCGGCAGAGGGGTGTGAGGAACAGCGCTTCGATTTCGGTGACCATCGCTGGGTGTTCGCGCGTTGCCAGGTGCAGCAACGGCCTCGAACTGGCTCGGAACTACCGCCTCCGCCCGACTGCGATCCCGCCCCTTCCCCCTCGAGCGCGACCGGCGTATGCTCCCGGGCAGCGAGCGAGGGGGCCGGGGGAGTCACCGAGTCGCGCCGTCGAAGCTGGCTGGGTGGGCATTTCGCCATGGAGGTAGCAAACCGAACGGGCCGCGCCACACCGACCCGCAGGTCAGCGGCGACGTCGCCAGAGGAAAGGCGTGGTTATCGCCCATGGGAAGTCACGACGCGTACGGAAAGGAGCTGCTTTCACGCGCTTGCGGTAACGCCTACGCGCAATATGGCCCGGCTCTTGAAATCGACTTCGGCGCGGGCCATCCTGGCCGGATTGACGGCGTCGTGGGCGATGGCGTCGCGGTAGAGGTGGACTCGCGAACAGCGAAGCAGGTCCGAGGAGCTGTCATGGATCTCCTATGCCATCGCCTGGGGAAAAAGCTCCTATTGCTGGTCCCCGCGCACATGTCGGACGTGCATGTCACAGCCGCGCAGTTTCGGAACATCATGGGCCGATTCGTCTCTTCTGCGGACTTCCGTGTAGTCGTACTGCATGGAACAGGCGACTCGCCATCGTGGGGAACGGACGTTTCGGCGGTGCGGAAGGCGCTTCTCGATCTGGGTTGGAACGTGGCTGGCTGACATCGCCGTTACGCTGCGGGGCCCACGGGTCAATGGCCTTGCATGCGCACGCCCCGCGCCAGCGAGTCCCGCAGCCTACGGACGTCGATCGGGGCACCTGCAACCCCGGGCAGACGGTTGGTGAAAGATGGCGGACACCGTGAGCGAAGGATTCCTGACTCCGGCGATGGTCAGCCTCGCTGTTTCGTCCATCGTGTCCCCAGTTCTCTTTTATTTCCTGAAGGTGCGCGAGGAGCGGCGGAAAGAGAGGTTCGATCACAAGTACGCGGAGTACAAAGCATTCCTCAAGGCCCTGGATGACATGGCCGCGACGGCTCGGATCGACTTTGAGAGCTTCATGCGCGATACCATGGGGAGGCACTTCTCCGACATCCTGCGGGGCGGAGGCGACCTTGAGGCACTCAACGTGGACGTCCGGGAATTCACGCTGCGGACAGCGTCTGCGTTCTCGAAGGCCAAGAGCGAACTCCATGGGCTGACCTTGGTCTGTTCCGAAAAGCTCCTTTCGCTGGTTCGGGATTTCACGGCACTTCAGGAACGGCTCATGAGCAGGACGACTGCCCTTTTGGGAGACCTCAAGCAGTTCAACACCGACTCACCCGTCGCCGCGGAGATGAAGGAACTGGGAGAGCGCGCCGAATCGCTCAAGGATGAGATCGTTCGTGCAATGCGAACAGAATTGAGGATCAAGTGAACGTGAGCAGCCGGGGAGATAGGTAACGGTGGAGCCCGGCTCGCCGCGCCTCGCTGCTTCGCGGTACGCGGCTGTCTCCTGACGTGCGGGTCCGTCGCCGCACGATGTCGGCGGAGTCCTTGACCGTGCGCCGCCCTGGGGCACGCTCGCGACGTACTGCTCCCCGAAAGGCGCGAGGTCCCCCGATGGCCACATGGTGCGGTCCGACGGTCTCTAGGCGGCGATGGCTGCGTGGATCCGTAATCGCGCTCGGCGCGTCGCTCGCGGCCATGGCGGCCGGCGCAGGGACTACGCCCGGACCCCTGAAAACGGGACTCGTGGAGAAGGTCGGCGTGCGCCTCATGGTTGTGGATGTCGTCGCGCTCGACGAGCAAGGGCATACCGTCCCGGGCCTCGCTCGCGAGGACTTCGAGATCGAGGTGGACGGGAAGTCGCATGAGGCAGACACGCTTGACGCGACATGTGGGGCGGAGCAGGCCGATCTGCCGGGAGGGACGGCAACCACGGCCTCCGTCGAGCCGCCGCCGCGCGGTGCCCCACCACCGCGGCGGGTCGTTATCGCCATCAGCTTCGTTGGCGTTCGTGGTGCTTGCCGATCGGAAAGCGATATGGACCCTTGCGTCGCGCTAGATCGCCTGAAACGCGAGTTCCGGAAGCGCTCGCGGCTCAACGAGGACGAGTATCTCGTTGTCTCCATCGGCCGAACCGTCCGCGTCGAGCAGCCGTTCACGCACAATCCTGCCGATGTCGTCCGGACGATCGATCGCATGGAAGACGATCTTACCCTCTGGGACGGGAGTGCGAGCTACGGGGGTGACGCCCTCCTCAATGGCCTAGACGCCCTTCTCGACAGTCTCGGAAGGGTTCCCGGGAGCAAGGTGCTCGTTCTGTACAACAACGGCCCCGGTCCCTGTCCAGCGACCAACGAGGCGCGATACGACGGGATCGCCGCGCGTGCCGCGGCGTCGCGGACCGCCATCTACCCGATGGACGTGAGCGGCTATCTCCTGAACTCCTGCCCCGGAGCGGTCGAGGCCCATGGTCTGACCCGACTCGCCGAGATGACGGGCGGGCGCGTAACCGCGAAGACCTGGAACCACACCTTGGCCCTCGCCCGGGCCGAGCACGACCTCGACTGCCGGTATTCGGTTGGTTTCTACGACCGCGATGCCGTCCTGGGCCGCGACCGCGCGCTGACCGTGAAAGTGCGCAGACCCGGGCTTCGGGTGCTGCACCCCTCCGCCTACGTCTTCCGCTCCGAGGACGCGGAGCGAAAGGACCTCCTGCGCGCGGCCCACCAGCTCCCCGACCTGTTCCAGGGCGGGCTCGTGCGCACCCACGTCTTCCCCTTGAGGCCAAGCGGCCGCAAGCGCTGGGATTGCCTCGTTGTCGTGGACTTCCCGGTCGACCTGTCCGGCAGCGGAGACGCCGCGATACGGGATTTCGGGGTCACCGTGCGCGGCCGCGCCGCTGGCGTGTTCCGCTTTGACCGGAGGGTGACGCTGAGAGCGAGAGAGGGCGCGGGAGCAGGCGAGCGGCGCGTATCGTTCATGGACCGCGCGACCCTTGGCCCCGGCGAGTACGAAATTGACGCCGTTCTCGTGGACCCGGACGGGCGCGTTCCGTCCGCGGTGCGCGAGACGGTGCGAGTTCCCGAGGTCCCGATCTCGCGGCCATTCCTCGTCGGACCCTACCTCGGGAACCCCGCCGGTCGAGACGTCGTGATCCAGTCCCCGTCCGCCGCGCGCGCGGCGGACGGCGCTCTGGCATCCGACCTCAGGGGGGACTACATCGGCGGCTCCACGAGCTTCGAGCCGCTTCTCGTGCAGAGATTGCAGAACGCCCAGTCGGAAGTCGCCGTCCTGACGCTCGCCTGCGGTCTCGAGCGACGTCGGCGCGCCGAAGGCCGCGTGGTGCGACGCGCGCTGCTCGACGAGGACGGCGCGGACGTCGGCTCGCTTTCCCCGGTCCCGCTCGCCGGTTTCGATGAAGGAGAGTCCGGATGCAGGACGCTCCTCGATCGGATTCCGGCGCGGGGACTACGTCCGGGGCGCTACCTCTTCGAGGCCGCGATCGAGCCGGCGCCGGACCCCGACACCGCCCGCTCGTCGGTCCGGTTCACGGTTCCCTCGCCGCCGGACCCGCCCGCATCGACTGGCCCACCTTGAGCAGGCTCAAGGGCAGACCATCTGCGTTCTCTGCTCCGCGTCCGGGAACGCCCCCGTCGCCGGGCGCTTCGGCTAATCCTCACTCTTACCCGGAGGGAAAAGGTCGGCGATATCGCACTTTAGACGGATGCACAGCTTCTCGAGCGTATCGAGCGAGACGTTCTGAATCTCGTTCTCGATTCGATTGATCGTAGGACCCGAAACGCCGGCCTTTCGCGAGAACTCGTTCTGGGACTGGCCGCCTCGAATCTGCACGAGCCCTCGTGCAAGCCTTCGGCGCAGGGACACCCTCTGGCGTGGCATGCCAAGATGCTGCTTGACCCCCTTCTACACATGTGTAGACTTTACGAATCCGATGCTGGGGGAAAGGTGCCAACAACGCAGAGGATTGGACGGAAGGGCGAGCAGGATGTCGTGGAGCTGTGCCGGTGTCCGAACTACCAAAGGCCGCTGATGGTCCTTCCCCCGAACTATCCGCTATTCGATGTCCAGTGCACCGCCTGTGCTTTTCGCGCGCAGGTTAAGACCGTGCGCTCCCGCCCGGTTGCCAGGATACGTGGCGCAGGTTGGCAGGTCATGAGTAAGGTCCTCAAGTCCGGCTTCTTGGTTCCGCCGCTGGTGGTGAATTGGACCTGGAGAGCCAGAAAGAGGACCTATCACGAGATTCGCTTCTACCCGTTCATCCCTAGGCAGAACCTGCATAGCTACGCGCTCTCAGCCACCGCTCGCCAACCGAACTACGAGATGTTCGACTATACGGGACTGCGGGATCTGCCGAACTTCGTCCTCCCTCAGAGACCACCTGACGATCGCGGTGAACGACGCGGGGGGGCTCGGCCACGATAGCCCGGAACAGGGGCTAGTCAGCACACCAGCCCCCGCACCTTCCCGCGCATCTCCTCATCATTCGGGTGGGTATAGACGACCTCGTGGCGCGTGCGCACGGTCCACGCCCGGCAAGAAGCGACAAATCCGGAGCGTCCCTCGTGAAATGGGCTCGACTCGAGCTCAAAGGCCCGCGTCAATCAAGCGGGACATCAGCGGCATTCGAGACCACGAGTTCCTTCGTCCGACCAGGAAGAGCGCAGCGAACGCTCGCTCCGCGGACGATCTCTCGGGCCGAGCGGCCCAGCGGCGGACGATGTTCTCCGCAGGCCCTCGTGCCGTCACGCCGACGCACGAGAACGAGCTGCCGTCCACCACGAGCACCGGGATGCCGTCCGACGATTCGTTCCGCCGCGTCGTCAGGTGAATCCCCTCCGCCAGGCGGATCGTGTGCACCTCGATCATCGTGTGCACGGATCCTCCGATTCGGCGTCAACTGGGTCCCGGAGACTAGTTTGGTCCCCCCCGGGTACCGGCAGCTTCGCCCGTAATGACGATCGCCGGCTTGGAACCTCCTCCGTAACAGCCGATTCCCATCGATCTGCCAGATCGCCGTCCGGGATGAGATCGCCAATCTCGAGAGACCGAAGCAGCCGGCCGGTGATCCCGATCCGTGACGCGACCTGATCCACTGTCAAGCCGCGCGCACGACGCACGCCTCGCAACTCGTCGGGCCGATTCACTTCCCGCATGCAGCTCCCTTGTCGCCGATCCGACGCACTTGATCGAGAAGGCACCCACCTGCGGTGCGAATGGGCCTCACCGATTTGTTGTGCACCAGCATCGAAGCGTGTGTCGAAGGGCCTCTCTTGATCACGCTAGAAGCCTTCCTCGTCCGGTTCGGGACGATGTGACGGAAACCCCACGTTGTCGCAAGCGACGAACGGCAGAATCCACTGACCAGAGTCGGCCGTCGGAATCCGGGCCGTCCATCGTCGTCGACGAGACGAGCGGCCAGATCCGTGCGCGACCCGTCGCCGCCGCCATCGGGGTCGCCGTGCGACCACCCTTGCTCGTCGAATCCCCGGCGGCGGAACCGGCCTGAGCGAAACCCAGGGCCTCCCGAATGGACCGCGTATCCAGGCTCCGTACCACGGGAGCAGTGCAGCGTTTCCAGTCGTCCATGGAAGCTCTCCTGTTGCGACAGATGTGTCCCGCGGACTGCTCAGGACGCTTGTCGTGATTGTAGTGTACGGCGAAACGTCTGCCGACAATCATGCCAAATTTGTAAGACGCAAGGATCGCTTGGTGAAAATAGGACTTGGGTCACCGTTCTGGTTGTTGTTAGTCAATGCGACGAAGAGCGCCACATCCTGCGCATCGCCCTGGGATCCGCGAGTAGCAGTACGGTCCGGCCGGATCTGGTCCTCGGCTCAGTCGGGTCAGTGTCGGCGGGGCGAAGAGGGGCGCACGATCGACACTCGTGGCGCCCGTGTGCCCGGCGCGTAGAATGCCGTAGCGGGGCAAAGCGCGGCTGGCTCGCGAGCGGGAACCTTGCACGGAGACAACCGGGATCCTGCGGGCGACGGGAAGACTAATCTCTGCCCCTTCTGCGAGGGTTCGGGGAAGTGCGCGAAGTGCTCTGGAACCGGCACGCGGACGACGCGGAGCGCGTGGTGGAGACGTAACTGGTATCTCCCGTGCGGCGCGTGCGATGGTTCCGGCACCTGTCAGCTTTGCCACGGCACGGGCAAGCGAACCGGCCGGGTGTAAGGGCGCGTCTCAGCACGACAGCGCGGGAACTCGGCGCACATCTTCTCTCGCTCGGGTACGTGTATAACACCATCGTCGCCGGGAGACCTGCCTCGCGAACCCCTGAGCGAGGCACGGGATCTGGATAGCCTGGCTCACGCGGGAGGCTGCCGTGCACCGCGAGACGTGAAACGAGCACAGATGAGTGTAGACACTGGAGGCTTCGTCGGAGTATCGTCCAGCAGGACAATATTCCGAGGAGGATCCATGAACATGAGAATGATCGCATTGGTGATGGCGGTAGCGCTCGTGGCCGGGCTGGCCTTCGCAGCCGGCGCCAAGGCTCCAGCCAAGGCCGCAGGCACGACACACAACATGACGGTCCAAGTCGTTTCTTTCGACGTGACGGCCAAAACGATCACGATCAAGGACGACAAGGGCGAGACGAAGACCGCGCCCGTCATGGGGAAGGCCATAGGGGAGCTCAAGACCGTAAAGGCCGGCGACATGGTTATGCTGACCTGTAAGGACAACGCGAAGGGCGAGCATCAGGGGATCATTGCGATCAAGGCAGCGAAGCCTGCCGCCAAGTAGGAAGGCTTCCGCGGTTCCGCAGCGGGGTAGGGCGTCGCTCGCCAGGACCGACGCCCTCCCATAGATCGCGAATCTCGCCCACGGCGTGTTCGCCATGGCCGGGGGCTATATTCTGACATGGACGATCAGCCGCTTCGGCGTGCCGTTTCCGCTGGCGCTGGTGGCTGCATTCGCTGTCGTCGCCGGCGCGAGCATCGTGCTGGAACGCTTGCTCTACTCGCGCCTCTACGGCGCCGGCGAGCTCCCGCAGGTGCTGT
>JAIQFR010000143.1 GCA_020073205.1 Terriglobia bacterium | reverse complement strand
CTCTTGGGGGGGGACCGCTGTGGCGGAAATCGCGAGCCAAAGGAGCAGAGATGCGCGCAGCAACATCATTCCTTGCCCGTCCTCACGGACTTAAGCTTCTCAGCCGCGGGAGCCATGACCCCTTCCTTAGCCTTCAGCTCGCGTCTCATGGGACGATTTCGCGCCCTACTTGGCGGCCCATGTCTGGCCCGATCCGGTGGCAACTCCCATCGGACCCGACGGCAGGCCGGCAGGGATGCCGCAGTACTCGTTCCACATCTGCACAGGGATCAACGGGATCTCGAAGATGAAGGATCCTGACCAGCTTCTCGTTCGGGCTGGTTACATCGCCGCGATGGAGACGGAAGAGGTCCGCCGGAAGGCCGGAAGGTACTTCGATAGCGTCCTCAACGACGAAGGCTTCCGTCGGCTCGCCGATGATGATGCTCGGACACAGTACCTTCAGGGACACCTCGGAGCGGCGGTCGCGAAGGACCCTGCCGTGAGGAAGGAAGTATGCACCACACTCGGGCGCTACGCGGGAGATCTCGGCCTCGAGATCGAAAACTGCCAGCCGGCAACCACGGCGAGACCGTAAGGGACTCACGATCATGGGAGCAGAGCGGCGGACTGTTCGCGTGGAAACGCAATTGCTATTCTTGGTGGCAATCCCTTCCCCGTGATCACTCTTGACCTCCTCGTGCCTGCGCGGCACCTAAATGGGTGAATCCCCCAGGGCCCCTCGGGGACTGGGCTGCAGGCCGGGCTTCGGACCGGCCTTTGCTTTGTAACCCCACCCACTTCATGCCCACGATCAACGCCTACATCGACGGCCTGAGCCTTTACTGCGGCGCCTTGAAGAACACGTCGTACCGGTGGCTCGACCTCGGCCGGCTGAGCCGCGCCCTCGTTCCAACGCGCCACACCATCTGAACTGCCCCCGTCCACTGGTCCGGTAACTGTGTGACGGAAAGCTTTTCCTCCGTTGTGGGTCCACGCGATTCGTGCAGCAGGCCGAAGAGGGCCGAACGCCCCCGAAGCGCTGCTGTACGGCGCGCGACCTCGGCCGCGTAGCGTTTCATGCCGTCGCGGTCGCTCCACGAGTGGGTCTGCAGAGGTCATTCGACGTGAAGCTGGCTACCATAGAATGGTGACGTGCACGCCATCGTCGAGCGGTGGTTCAGGGAGCGCTACGGCGAGCCGACCGAGGTCCAGCGGCTGGCCTGGCCGCGGATCGCCGCGGGCGAGCACGTCCTCGCGATCGCTCCGACCGGGAGCGGCAAGACCCTGGCGGCGTTCCTCTGGGCGATCGAGCGTCTCTCGAGCGGCGCGTCGGAGGCCGGCCGCGTCCGCATCCTCTACGTATCTCCCCTGCGCGCCCTCGGGAACGACGTCCGCCGGAACCTCCTCGGTCCCCTCGAGGAGCTGCGCTCCCGCTTCGACGCCGCGGGGGAGCCCCCGCCTAAGATCCGCGTGGCCACGCGCACCGGGGACACGCCAGCGGCGGAGCGCGCACGGATGCTCCGCCACCCGCCGGAGATCCTGGTCACGACCCCCGAAACGCTGAACGTCCTCCTCACGTCCCGCCGCGGTCGCGGCTTCCTCGCCGGTGTCCTCACCGTGATCCTCGACGAGGTGCACGCGGTGGCCGGGACCAAGCGCGGCGCGCTGCTCGCCGTGGACGTGGAGCGCCTCGCGCGGGTCGCCGGGGAGTTCCAGAGGATCGCCCTCTCCGCCACGGTGCGCCCGCTCGAGCGCGTCGCGGCGTGGGTGGGAGGAGCGCGAACGGCTCCCGGCGCTCCGCCCGTCCCCCGCCCGGTCGCGATCGTGCGCTCGGAGGAGCCGAAGCGGTATCGGCTCTCGGTGGGGTTCCCGGGCGCGTCCGACGGCCCCGCCGAGCCCGGGGCCGAGGCTCTAGCGCCGCCTTACCCCGAGACCGCCCGAGACTCCCTGCCGTTCTGGCGGGCGGTGGCGGAGGAGCTGCGCGAGCCGCTCCGCCGCAATCGCTCGACCCTGGTCTTCGCCAACAGCAAGCGGATGGTCGAGAAGCTCACCCGCCTCCTCAACGGCGATTCCGGCGAGCAGATCGTCTACTCCCACCACGGCGCCCTTTCGCGCGAGGTCCGCCGCGTCGTCGAGGAGCGCTTGAAGCGCGGCGAGCTCAGGGGGATCATCGCCACGAACTCCCTGGAGCTGGGGATCGACGTCGGGAGCCTCGACGAGGTGGTGCTCGCGCAAACGCCACCCTCGCTCGCCTCGGCCGCTCAGCGAATCGGGCGCGCCGGACACGCCGTCGGCGGGACGAGCCGGGGGCGGTTCCTCGCGTTCCACCCTCGGGACCTCCTCCAGGCGGCCGCCGCGGCGCGGGCGGTCATGGACGGAGAGATCGAGCCGGTCCGACCCGTCGAGGCGCCGCTGGACGTGCTCTCCCAGGCGATCCTCTCCATGGTCGCGACCGAGCCGTGGCGGATCGAAGATCTGTGGGAAGCGCTGCGCGGCGCGGACCCGTTCCGCGGTCTGGCGCGGCGCGCCTTCGACCTCGTGCTCGAGTCGCTCGCCGGACGCTACGCGTCGGCGCGCGTGCGCTCGCTTCGGCCTCTCGTCTTCATCGACCGGCAGGACGGCAGCGTGCGTGGCCTCCCGGGGACCGAGCGGCTCGTGTACCTGGCGGGCGGAACGATTCCGGACCGCGGGTATTTCCACCTGCGGCGCGAGGGCACGGGCGCACTGCTCGGCGAGCTGGACGAGGAGTTCGTCTGGGAGCGAAAGGCGGGCGACACCTTCACGCTCGGCGTGCAGGGATGGCGGATCGAGCGAATCACGCACAACGACGTCCTCGTGTCGCCGGCCAGGGTGGGCGGCGCGATGTCCCCTTTCTGGCGGGCCGACGATCGCGATCGCGGCTTCGAGCTGTCGGGGCGGGTCGCTCGTCTCCTCGAGGAGGCCGATGACGGCCTCGACGGGCCAGAGTTCGCGGCCCGCCTCGAATCGGCGTACCGGCTCGAGCCGGGCGCCGCGCGCGTGCTGATCGCGTTCCTCAGGGCGCAGCGGGACGCTCTCGGCGGTGTGCTCCCCCACCGGCACCGGGTGGTGGTCGAGCGCGTCCGCGGCGGAGGCGAGGGCGACGGCGACCAGGTGATCCTCCACACGTTCTGGGGGGGCCGCGTCCATCGGCCCCTGGCGCTCGCGCTCGCCGCCGCGTGGGACGCGCGGCACGGCGGCGCCCCGATCGAGGCGGTGCACGACGACGACGGCCTTGCGGTGATCGCCTCGGGAGGGATCGATCCCGGCGAGCTGCTTTCGCTCGTGACCGGCGGCTCCGTCGAGCGCCTCGTCCGGGAGCGCCTCGAGCGCACCGGCTTCTTCGGCGCGCGTTTCCGCGAGGCCGCCGGGATCGCGCTCCTCCTCCCGAGGGAGGGGTTCCGGCGCCGCACGCCGCTCTGGCTCTCGCGGCAGCGCGCCAAGGAGCTGTTCCTAGCCACGAGCCGCTTTGACGATTTCCCGGTCCGCCTCGAAGCGTGGCGCGCGTGCCTCGCCGACGCTTTCGACCTCGAGGCGCTCCGGCAGCTTCTCGACGAGGTCCACGACGGCCGGATCGAGGTGCGGGTCGTGACCACGGCGCACCCTTCCCCCTTCGCCGCGGGCGTCGCGTGGAAGCGGACCAACGAGCTGATGTACGAGGACGACGTGCAGACGGCCGCCGGCGTCGCGCCGCGCGTGGGGCTGCTCCGCGAGGTGGTCCTGACGGCGCACCTGAGACCTCGGATCCCCATCGAGGCGGCGCAGGAGATCACGAGGAAGCTCCAGCGCACGTTTCCGGGGTACGCGCCGCGGACCGCCGACGAGGCGCTGAGCTGGCTCGAGGAGCGGATCGCGATCCCGCGTGGCGAGTGGGAGGACCTCCTCGCCGCGATCGAGCGCGACCACGGAATCACCGCGGCCGATCTCGGCGGCGCGCTGGGGTCGCGGATCCTGGCGGTGCGCCTCGCCGGAGCGGGCGGCCCCGAGGTCCTGGTGGCGGCGCAGGCGCTTCCGCGCGTGCGGCGCGCGCTGGCCGGGGAGGCCGAAGCGGACGCCGCCGACTCCGATCCTCGCGCCGAGCTCCTCGGCGAGATGCTGCGCTTCTACGGCCCCGTGGACCCCTCGGTCCCGGCGCGCGCCCTCGGGCTGACGCCCGAGCAGGAGCGCGAGGCGATCGAGTCCCTCGCGGAGTCGCAGCGCGTCGTCGTGGACCTTCTGACCGAGGGCGCATCGTCCCTCGAGGTCTCAGACGCCGCCAACCTCGAGAGGCTGCTCCGCCGGTTGAGGTCCCGCGCCGGCCGCGGCGTGGAGGCGCTGCCCACCGACCGGCTACCGCTGTTCCTCGCGGAATGGCAGGGCCTCGGCGGCGCCGGATCGGGGGCGAAGGCCCTCGAGTCCGCGCTCGAGCCGCTCCTCGGGTGGGGCGCGCCCGCCGGCGCCTGGGAGACGGAGATCCTGCCCGCGCGCTTGACGGGCTACCGGCCGGAGTGGCTCGATGGGCTCCTTGTCGCGAGCGGGCTCGAGTGGGCCGGCTGCGGCGAGCGGAGGATCGCGTTCGCGCTCCCGGGCGATCGGGAGCTGTTCGCGGAGCGCGCGGCGGCGGAGAGCGCGGCGACCGACGCGATGCTCCTGCCGGGCCCGGGGCGATTCACGTTCGAAGAGCTGCTGGAGCGGTCGGGACTGCCCTCCGCAGATCTGGCGCGGAGGCTGTGGACCCTCGCGTGGCGCGGCGAGATCTCGAACGACGGATTCTCAGCGATCCGGCGGGGACTCCTGACCGGCTTCGAGCCCGCGGAGCCCGAAGGCGAGCGCCCGCCGGCTTCGAGGAGCGGCCGCCTGAGGTTCGACCGCTGGCGCTCGACGCGCCCGTTCGGCGGCGCCTGGCGCCGCCTGCCGCCCCCCGACCCACCCGCCGACGCGCTGGAGGGCGACGAGGCGGGCAAGGACCGCGCGCGGATCGTCCTCGGAAGGTACGGCATCGTGTTCCGCGAACTCCTGGACCGGGAGCTGCCCGCGCTCCGGTGGGGCAGGCTGTTCCGAGCGCTCCGCCTCATGGAGCTGTCGGGCGAGGTCGTCGCCGGGGAGTTCTTCGCCGGCGCCGCGGGCCTCCAGTTCGCGACTCCCGCCGCCATCGAGCGCCTGAGCCGTGGACTCGACGAGGACCGAGTCTGGTGGACGAACGCCTGCGACCCCGCGTCGCCATGCGGCCTCGCTCTCGAGGGGCTTCCTCCCGTCCTGCCGCGCCGGGTCCCGGGGAGCCATGCCGTCTTCCACGGCGCCCGGCTCGTACTGACCTCCGAGAAGAGAGGAAGATCCCTCCGCTTCGGAGTGGACCCGGACGATCCGCGCTTGCCGGACTTCCTCGGGTTCCTGGAGACGGCGCTCACGCGCTCGGCGTCGCCCGCACGCACGCGGACGATCGAGACGATCAACGGCGGGCCGGCGGCCGCGAGCCCTTACGCCGCCGCCCTCGCGCGAAGGTTCCAGGTCGACCGGGACGCGAAAGCGCTGACGGTGAGCCGGCGGTACTAGGTTTTCGGGAGGGGAGACGAAGATGTCGACGCGCGTGTTCCTGGTCCGTCACGGCGCCACGACGTTGTCGGCGGAGGATCGCTTCGCCGGCTCGACCGACGCTCCTCTTTCCGAGGAGGGGCGCCGCCAGGCACGGGCCCTCGGCCGGCGCATCGCGAGCGAGCCGATCGCCGCGGTCCACGCGAGCCCGATGGCGAGGACCCTCGAGACCGCTCGGCTCGCCGTCCTGGGACGAGGCCTCGAGCCCGCGGCGGTCCCCGAGCTGCGAGAGATCGACCACGGCCACTGGGAGGGTCGGACGCGCGGGGAGGTCCAGTCGGATTACGGGGAGGAGTACGTCCGATGGGAGCGTGACCCCTTCACCTACGCTCCGGCGGGAGGAGAGACCGGCCTGGCGGTGCTGTCACGGGCGCTTCCCGCTTTCCTGGCGATCGTCGCGAGGCACCCGGGCGAGACAGTCCTCGTCGTCTCCCACAAGGCGACGATCCGGCTCCTCATCGGGCACCTCCTGGGCCTCGACCTCCGCGGCTACCGCGACAAACTGGACCAGAGTCCCTGCGGCCTGAACGTCCTGGACCTCAAGGAAGGAGACGTGGCCCGCCTCGCCCTCTACAACGACGTCTCCCACTACGCTACGATCCCGGGGCCGGTGGCGAAGCGCCTCTCCCCGTGGTGGGCGTGAGGGCCAGGTCGAACATCGGATATTCTCCCCCTCCGGAGGTCCAACCATGCCGCGCCGCCTCGTTCCCGTCGCCGTCCTGTCTGCCATCCTCGCCGTTCTCGGCTTGGCCGTGGCGAATCACCCGTCGGCGGGGGCTGCGACCGCTCCGGGTTTCGAGACCTTCTTCCTCCCCAGGACGATGCGGCTCGACTACTTCCACACGGGCGGGGTCGGTCGCGAGATCGTCGCCCTCGACCGCGTCGTCGCCGACGGACCGTGGGCCGGGAGCCTCACGCGGCTGCTCGACGACCTGAACCTCGGCTCCTACTTCTTCGAGGTCGTGGATCCCGGCACGAACCGGATCCTGTACTCCCGCGGGTTCGCCTCGATGTACGGCGAGTGGGAGACGACCGACGAGCCGAAGGCGTCGTCACGGACCTTTCACGAGTCGCTGCGCTTTCCGTGGCCGAAGCACCCCGTGGCGGTCGTCCTGAAGAAGCGTGGCCCGGACGGGCTCTTCCACGAGATCTGGTCGACGCACGTGGACCCGGATTCGCGGTTCGTCAACGCCGCGGAGGCTCCGCCGGCCGGCAAGGTCTGGGTGCTCTTCCTGAACGGGCCGCCGACCGAGAAGGTGGACCTCGTGATCCTCGGCGAGGGGTACACCCAGGCGGAGACGCCCAAGTTCCACGCCGACGCGCGGCGTCTCGTGGACCGCCTCTTCGCGACGGAGCCGTTCGCGGGCCGGAAGAGCGACTTCAACGTCCGGGCGATCGACCTCCCGTGCGCCGAGTCCGGCGTGAACCGGCCGCAGGTCGGACGGTTCCGCCGCACGCCGGTTTCCGCCGAGTACAACATTTTCGACAGCGAGCGCTACCTGCTGACCTTCGACAACCGCGCCCTTCGCGACGTCCTTGCGGAGGCGCCGTACGAGTTCGTCGAGATCCTGGTGAACGAGAAGCAGTACGGCGGCGGCGGCATCTTCAACGACCAGGCCACCGCCGCCGTGGACACGGCGTTCGCCAACTACGTGTTCGTGCACGAGTTCGGCCACCACTTCGCGGGGCTGGCCGACGAGTACTACATGTCGCCCGTCGCCTACACCGAATCCCGTCCCGACCGGCCCGAGCCTTGGGAGCCCAACATCACCGCCCTCCGTGACCCCGCGCAGCTCAAGTGGCGGGACCTGGTGGGCGCCGGCACGCCGGTCCCCACCCCCTGGGACAAGGACGGCTGGGAGAAGACGGCACGGGAGTTCCTCGAGAAGCGCCAGGAACTGATCCGGCGCAAGGCCCCCGAAAGCGACTTCGACG
Source organism: Terriglobia bacterium (assembly GCA_020073205.1). Lineage (NCBI taxonomy): Bacteria > Pseudomonadati > Acidobacteriota > Terriglobia > Terriglobia bacterium. Next base: position 1,363 of record JAIQFR010000143.1, on the reverse strand, counting down.
CGCTTTTCCGCGAGCAGCAGCGAGCGGACACGCCGCGTCTCTCCGGCATGCCGTATTCCGGGAAGGTCGGCGCGTTCGAGGGGGCTTCGTATGAGACGAAGGGGCTTTATCGTGGTCAGACCGACTGCATCATGTTCACGCGGGACGAGGTCGGCTTCTGCAAGGTGTGCCGGCGGGCGATCGAGCGGGTGATCGACCTGTACTCCCGCTGATCCGAGAACAGAATTATTTGCATTATTTCTGCGGCGACCCGCTCCAGGGTCGGTCCCCGGGATCGATCTTGCCGTATCGGAGGCGCGAACGTGCCACCGACCTGAGCACAAAGGCGCAAAAGGAAATTGACTTATTGGGCCAGAGCGGCGTATAAGAACAGTTCAGAGGCAACGGGTCAGGTCCGCAGCACGGGTTCAGGAGTGAGGGGCACACTCCCGGCCAGGTTTCGCTGGACGAGGACGGACCGTTGCCGGCGCCGACCTCCGGTCCCCCCAAGATGTCGGCGGCGAGCCGCCGAAGACCGCAAGAACGGGCCCGCTCGAGCTCTCGTGGCCGATCGAGCCTGGACATAGTGGTGCACCGGTCCATGCCACCGCTGGGGTGTGGTCGGTGCGCAATTTCCGTGGGGGGAACCATGCCGCGTTCAAGAATGGTCGTCGCTCTCCTCGCCCTGGTCCTACTCGTCTTCATCGCCGGCGACGTGGGAACGTCGATCGGCGCACAACGCTCGGGGGCGCAGGGACCCGCCTACGAGCCGGGCGTCATCCTCCTCAAGTTCAAGACCGACGCGCCGATGCACCTGAGGTCCTCGGCGAAGGCGGACCTCGGGGCGCAAACCCGCCATGCGTTCAAGTCCAAGGCGGAGTCCTGGCGACTCGGCAACGGGGTCACCGTCGAGCAGGCCATCGCGCGCCTGAGGGCGAACCCCAACGTCGAGTACGCCGAGCCCAACTACTACGTCCACGCGAGCATCGTTCCCAACGACCCGCGATTCCCCGAGATGTGGGGGCTGCGCAACACCGGGCAGACCGGCGGGATAGCGGGCGACGACATCGACGCCGTCCTGGCCTGGAACGTCACCACGGGCAGCCCGAACGTGGTCGTGGGGGACATCGACACCGGGTGCGACTACAACCACCCGGACCTCGCGGCCAACATCTGGACCAACCCCGGAGAGATCCCCGGGAACGGCATCGATGACGACGGCAACGGGTACGTGGACGACATCCACGGGTACGACTTCGTGAACAACGACGGCGACCCGTTCGACGACAACGGCCACGGGTCCCATACCGCCGGCACGATCGCCGCCGTCGGCGACAACGGCATCGGCGTCACCGGCGTCGGCTGGTCCACCAAGGTCATGTGC
>JAIQFR010000142.1 GCA_020073205.1 Terriglobia bacterium | reverse complement strand
ATCGGCGACACTGTTTTCGACATGGAAATGGCGCGAGGCGCCAGGGTCCCCGCCATCGGCGTCGCCTGGGGCTATCACGAAAGCGCCGAGCTCACGGCCGCCGGGGCGGTCGCCGTCGTCGATGCCTTCGGCGAACTCCCGGACATGGTCAAAAGATTGATAGGGAGGGCGTGATGCGTATTCGCACGATCGTCGGAATACTGGTGCTCTGCGGCAGGAGGCCGTCGCGGGCGATGGCGAGGAGCACCCGCGGCTGGCTGAGCATCATGACGAGCAGGACCGACGTGATGCCGAACAGCGCCCCGACCGCGATCAGGACCTGGGCCCACGGCAGGCCGACCGAGCCGAACGCGCTCGAGACCGGCGAGTTGATGTTGATCTGCCCGTAGGGCACCATCCCGGTCAGGACCGCCGCGACCGCGATGTAGAGCACCGTGCAGATCAGGAGCGAGGACACGATGCCGATCGGGACGTCCCGGTGCGGGTGCCGGGCCTCCTCCGCGTGGGTCGAGACCGAGTCGAACCCGATGTAGGCGAAGAAGACGAACGCGGCCCCCGCGAGCATTCCCAGCGGCTTCCCGGAGGGATCGTGCTGGCCGAACACCGATTTCCCGAAGAAGCTGACGCCGGTGAGGCCGTAGGGCGCGAACGGGTGCCAGTTCGCCGGGTTGACGTAGAAGGCGCCCACGGCGATCACGAAGAGCACCACCGCGAGCTTCACCGCCACCATGACCGTGTTGAAGCTCGCGCTCTCGCGGATCCCCTTGACCAGGACGGCCGTGATGATCACCGTGATGATCATCGCGGGCAGGTCGATGTGCGAGCCGGTGGAGATCACCTTGCCGACGGTTTGGTCGTAATCCCACGGGCTGAGCCCGAGGCCGTGTGGGACCTTGACGCCGAAGACCGACAGGAAGTCCTGGAAGTAGTGGGACCAGCTGTTGGCCACCGTGGCCGACGTGACCGTGTACTCCAGCACCAGGTCCCACCCGATGATCCAGGCGAACAGCTCCCCCATGGTCGCGTACGCGTAGGTGTACGCCGAGCCGGCCACGGGAACCATCGACGCGAACTCCGCGTAGCAGAGCGCGGCGAAGACGCAGCCGATCCCCGAGACGACGAACGAGAGGATCAGCGCCGGGCCGGCGTTGTCGTGGGCCGCCTTCCCCGTCAGCACGAAGATGCCGGCGCCGATGATCGCGCCGATCCCGAGGCTGGACAGCTGAACGGGCCCGAGGATCCGCCGCAGCCGGTTCTCGCCCTTCATCTCCTCGAGCAGCATCTCGAGGGGTTTTCTCGCGAAGAGTTGGCTCGCCACCGACGGAACCTCCTTGGCCGGCCGGACCGGCGGGCGGGAACTCCGGATTCTACGCGCGTCCCCTCGCCCGCGCTCCGCGCCATAGGGCGTACACGGGGACGCCGCTCAGGACGATGAGAAGGCCGGGCCAGGTCGTCTGGCTCCGATAGGCCACGAGCGTGAGCAGGATCACGGCCGCCGCCACGAGGTAGAGCGCGGGAACGACCGGGTAGCCGAACGCCCGGTAGGGCCGCTCCGCGTCCGGCCGACGGCGCCTCAGGACGAACAGGCCGATGAGCGTCAAGACGTAGAAGATCAGGACCGAGAACACCACGTAGTCGAGCAGGTTGCCGTACAGGTTGCCGTAGCGCTCCGGCCCCAGAGGCTCGCGCCCGAGGCGCGTCCTGGGGAGGATCAGCAGGGAGGCCCAGATCCCTTGCCACCACAACCCGACCGCCGGAACGTGCCGCGCGTTGAGCCGTCCCACCGGCCTGAAGAACAGCCGGTCGCGCGCCATCGCGTAGTACACACGCGCCCCGGCCAGGATCAGGCCGTTGTTGCAGCCGAACGTGGAGACGACGATCGCCCCGGCCATGAGGATCGCCCCTAAGGGCCCGAACACGACGCCGAGGAACGCGGTCCCGACGCGGTCGTCGGGGGCGCCCTGGATCGCCGTGATCGGCAGCGCCGTGAGATACGAGACGTTCGCGAGAAAATAGAGGAGCGTGACGAGGCCGGTGCCGGCGGCCATCGCCAGCGGAACCGTGCGCCGCGGCGATTTCACCTCCCCGGCGGTGAACGTCACGTTGTTCCAGGCGTCCGCGGAGAAGAGCGACCCCACCTGGGCGACGCAGAAGGCGACGAACAGGCCGAAGGCCCCACCGGCCGCGGAGACGATGGGGACGAACGGGAAGTCCGAGCGGACGGGGGTCGACGCGCGGAGCGTTCCCCAGAAGTCGTGGAAGTTCGCCGCGATCGCCGCCGCGTTGCGCCCCAGGGCGAGCCCGAGCACGATCACCGCGGCGAGCGCGAGGGTCTTGACCGACGTCAAGGAGTTCTGGATCAGCTTCCCGAGGCGGATCCCGCGGGTGTTGGTCCACGTGAGGAACAGGATCGAGACGATCCCCACGAGCTGCTGGGACGACAGGCTCACGGCGTAGCGGGATGAGAGGTTGAGGGGCGGCACGATCCACACGTCGGGCGACACCGACGGTACGAGGACGCCCAGGAAGCGGGCGAACGCCACCCCTACCGCCGCGATGGTACCGGTCTGGATCACGAGGAACAGCGCCCAGCCGTAGAGGAACCCCCAGAGCGGCGAGTACGCCTCCCGGAGGTACACGTACTGGCCACCCGCCTCGGGCATCATGGACGCCAGCTCGCCGTAGGACAGCGCGGCGGCCACGGTCAGGAGCCCGGTCACGAGCCAGGCGACGAGGAGCCAGCCGGGGGACCCGATCAGTCGGGCCATGTCGGCGGACACGATGAAGATGCCGGACCCGATCATGGACCCGGCGACGATCATCGTGCAGTCGAGGAGCGAAAGCTCGCGGACGAGGCCGTCGGGGCCCGCACCGGGCCCGCGGTCTGAGATCGTGGGATGCGCCGGCGTCTCGGTGGATCGTCCGTCCGGTGCCATCCTCCCGCGATCCCTCCCGCTCCCCGAGGCCGAGACGCGCGATCCTATCCGCGCCGCCCCGCCGAGGTCAACCCGCGGCGAACGTCAGCCAGGCCCACGCGATCGCCAGGGTCCCGAGGGTGATCGGCGCCCCGGCGCGCAGGTACTCGAGGAATCGGACCTCGACCCCGTCGCGGCGGGCGGTCTCGAACACGATCAGGTTGGCGACGGACCCGAGGATCGTCAGGTTCCCGGCGAGGGTCGAGTACGCGGCCAGGCCGAGCCACGCCGGGCGGGCCGCCTCGGGAAGGACGCGCTCGAGCGACGGGACGAACAGCATCACGGCCGGGACGTTGCTCACAAGCTGCGAGAGGAGCGTGACCGCCGCCGCGAACCGGGCGGTGGCCAGAGCACCCGCGCGCGCCAGCGGCGCCCCCACCCCCGCCACGAGCGATCGCGCGAGACCCGCCTCCTCGACCCCCCGCATGACGATGAAGAGGCCCGAGAAGAGCAAGAGCAGGCTCCAGTCCACTTCCTGGAGCGCGCGGCGCGGCCGCGTCGCGCCGGCGAGGATCACGACCGCCGCCGCGCTCATCGCCGCGGCGGCGGGCTCGACCCCCATCGCGAGCGCCGCGACCATCCCCGCGCCGGCGACGAGGCTCGCGGCGAGCATGGAGCGCTGGACCGCGGCCGGCTGCCGCGGAGGCGGGACCGTGAGCCGATGGCCGGTCACCTCCCGGCGGTAGAGCCGGCACAGCACGGCGGCGCACGCGACGAGCCCCGCGGCCGAGACCGGTCCGAGCGACGCCGCGAACGGCAGCAGTCGGATCCCCGACCGCACCGCGATCAGCGCGTTCTGAGGGTTCCCCAGCAGCGTCGCGGCGCTGCCGATGTTGGCGGCGGTGGCGAGAGCGATCAGGTACGGGATCGGTCGCAGCTCGAGTCGCTTCGTCACGCGGAGCACCACGGGTGCGAGCATCAGGCAGACCGTGTCGTTCATGAACAGCGCCGACAGGACCCCCGACGACGCGACGATCCACAGGAGCAGCCCTCGCGGACTCCTCGCGAGGCCGATGATGCGGCGCTCCACCACCTGGAAGAACCCCGAGAGGTTCATGTAGGCGAGGACGATCATCATCCCGAGGAGGAAGAGGATCGTGTCGAGATCGATGGCGCGCTTCGCCTCGCCGAAATCAAGCACCCCGAAGGCGACCATGGCCACGGCGCCGAGGAGGGCTCCTGCGGGCCGGCCGATGTGAAGCCTCGGGAGCCTCTGGAGCCCCAGGAGGAGATACGTCAGCGCGAAGATGATGGCGGCTGCGACCACGACGCCCCTTCTAGTACCAGTTCTTCTCCCAGGCGTGGGGCGTAAGGCGCGCCAGGAGCGATGGCGTGAGTCCCCGGCCGTCGGACACGGACGCGTTCGCCCTCGCGTGACCGGGGCGCCGCATCCCCGGGATCACGGTCGAGACCTCGGGGCGCGACAGCACGAAGCGGAGCGCCAGCTCGGGCAGGGTCTTCGCCTCCTCCCCCAGCAGGGCCTTGAGAGCGTCGGCCCGCCGCGCCGCCTCCGCCTTCCTTTCCCCGCGGAAGTAGCGGTGCCGCCAGTCCCTCGGCGGGAACTCCGTGTCCGGCCGGACCGCGCCGGTGAGCGCCCCCTCGTCGAACGGCACCCGGACGATGATCCCGAGGTCCTTTTCCCTCGCGAGCGCGAACAGCTCGCGCTCCGGCGAGCGGTCGAAGACGTTGTAGATCACCTGGGCCGACTCGAGGAGCGGGTCGGACAGGACCGTGAGGGCCGTCCCCGGAGCATGGTCGTTGATCGAGATTCCCCAGTGCAGGACCTTGCCCTCACGCGTGAGCCGCTCCATCGCAGTCCGGGTCTTGTCCCACTCCGGGGACGCGAGCCAGGCGTCGTGCCACACGTGGAATTGCTCGAGGTGCAGGGCCTCGGCGCGGAGATTCCCGAGAGACTCCTCGACGCACTTCACCACCCACGCCGCCGGGAACACGTCGCGGAACGGGGTCGCCTCCTTCCCCGGCCAGACGTAGTCCTTGGGGGGGATCTTCGTCGCGACAGCCACCTGGTCCCGGCGACCGGGCTCCTCGAGGACCGCCGCGATCACCCTCTCGCTGTGCCCGTCCCCGTACGCGAGCGCGGTATCCACGAAGCTCACGCCGAGCTCCAGCGCCTCGCGGAGGGCCGCCTTCCCCTCCTCGTCGTCGACGCCGAGCCACATCGAGCCGCCGATCCCCCAGGCGCCGAAGCCGACCTCCGAGACCTCGATCCCCGTCCTCCCGAGCCGCCGTCTCCGCATCGATGTCTCCCTCCCGAGCCGCGCCCGCTTGAGCGGGCCCGGCAAGTCTACAGTACGCCGTCTCCCGCAATCCTCGACAGGTCGAGTCCCTTTTGTTATAAAGCGGGGTCGGTTCGCGGCCGATAGAACCGAGGGCGGTCGGTCCGCGGGGCGCGTTGCGCGTCCACAGCACGGAAGAACATTGCCTCGAGAGGATGCCCATGACGTTCATCACGACCCACGCGCGTAACACCAAGATGCCGCGGCTCCTCATGGCCGCGCTCCCCTCGATCGTCGTGCTCGCACTGGCGCTCTCGGGCGCCGCGGCGGCGGAGCCGCCCGCGGGCGGCGCCACCCACGCCGGAGGAGAAGCCAGCCTCGTGCTCCCGGACCTCTCCCAGGCCCAGTTCCTCGGGACCGACGGGCACACGCTCCTCCTCTTCGGCCTCCTGGTCTGCCTGGCGGGACTGCTCTTCGGCCTCCTGATCATGGCGCAGATCCGGAACATGCCGGTCCACGAGGCGATGCGGGAGATCTCGGAGCTGATCTACGAGACCTGCAAGACGTACCTCGTGACCCAGGGGAAGTTCATCCTGCTCCTCTGGGTGTTCATCGGGACGATCATCGCCCTCTACTACGGCCTCCTCCAGCACTTCGACCTGGTGAAGGTCGCGGTGATCCTGCTCTTCAGCCTGATCGGGATCGGCGGCAGCTACGGCGTGGCCTGGTTCGGGATCAGGATCAACACCTACGCCAACTCCCGGACGGCGTTCGCGAGCCTCAAGGGGAAGGTCTACCCGCTCCACTCGATCCCGCTCCGGGCCGGGATGAGCATCGGCATGGCGCTGATCAGCGTCGAGCTCCTGATGATGCTGTGCATCCTCCTGTTCGTTCCGCGGGACTACGCCGGCCCCTGCTTCATCGGGTTCGCGGTGGGCGAGTCGCTGGGTGCCGCGGCGCTCAGGATCGCCGGCGGCATCTTCACCAAGATCGCCGACATCGGCTCCGACCTGATGAAGATCGTGTTCAACATCAAGGAGGACGACGCCAGGAACCCGGGAGTGATCGCCGATTGCACCGGCGACAACGCGGGCGACTCCGTGGGGCCCACCGCCGACGGGTTCGAGACCTACGGCGTCACCGGCGTCGCGCTGATCTCGTTCATCCTCCTGGCGGTGCCGAGCGCGCTGATCCAGGTGCAGCTCCTGGTCTGGATCTTCGTGATGCGCGTGATGATGATCATCGCCTCGGGTGGGTCGTACCTGCTCAACGACGCGATCACGAGGGCGCGGCACGGCGCGGCGACCAAGATGAACTTCGAGCACCCGCTCACCGTCCTGGTCTGGCTGACATCGGTGGTCTCGCTGGCGCTGACCTACGCGGTGTCGTTTCTTCTGATCGGGAACCTCAACAACGACCCGTCGCTGTGGTGGAAGCTCTCCACGATCATCACGTGCGGGACGCTGGCCGGCGCCGTGATCCCGGAGCTGGTGAAGGCCTTCACGTCGACGAACTCGCGGCACGTCAAGGAGGTCGTCAAGTCCGCCCGCGAAGGAGGCGCGTCACTCACGATCCTGTCCGGCTTCGTGGCCGGGAATTTCGCCGCCTACTGGCTCGGCATGAGCATCCTGACGCTCATGACCGTCGCGTTCCTGGTGAGCACGACGGGGCTCGCGGCGATCATGGGCGCACCGGCGGTGTTCGCGTTCGGCCTGGTCGCGTTCGGCTTCCTCGGGATGGGGCCGGTGACCATCGCGGTGGACTCCTACGGGCCGGTCACCGACAACGCCCAGTCGGTCTACGAGCTGTCGGTCATCGAGCAGATCCCGAACGTGAAGCAGGAGATCAAGAAGTCGTTCGGGTTCGACCCGGACTTCGAGAACGCCAAGGGGCTCCTCGAGGAGAACGACGGCGCGGGGAACACGTTCAAGGCGACGGCGAAGCCGGTCTTGATCGGCACCGCGGTGACCGGCGCCACCACCATGATCTTCTCGATCATCGTGGTGCTGACCCACGGCCTCACGGAGAACCTGGACAAGCTATCGCTCCTCCACGCGCCGTTCCTCCTGGGCCTCGTGACCGGCGGCGCGATGATCTACTGGTTCACCGGCGCCTCGACCCAAGCGGTGACGACCGGCGCCTACCGGGCCGTGCAGTTCATCAAGCAGAACATCAAGCTCGAGGGGTCGTCCCAGAAGGCCTCGGTGCAGGACAGCAAGAAGGTCGTCGAGATCTGCACCCAGTACGCCCAGAAAGGGATGCTCAACATCTTCCTTGCGGTCTTCTTCGGCACCCTGGCGTTCGGCTTCTTCGAGCCGTTCTACTTCATCGGGTACCTGATCTCGATCGCGCTGTTCGGTCTCTACCAGGCGATCTTCATGGCGAACGCCGGCGCCGCGTGGGACAACGCGAAGAAGATCGTGGAGACCGACCTCAAGGAGAAGGGCACGGCGCTCCACGCCGCCACGGTGGTCGGCGACACGGTGGGCGACCCCTTCAAGGACACCTCCTCGGTGGCCATGAATCCCGTGATCAAGTTCACCACCCTGTTCGGTCTGCTCGCGGTGGAGCTGGCCGTCTCCTTGACCGCGAGGCAAGGGCCAGTCTTGGGGCGGTCCCTCGGCGCGGTCTTCCTCCTGATCTCGATCGTCTTCGTCTGGCGGTCGTTCTACCGAATGCGAATCGAGACCGAGCAGGCCTGACCGGAGGGGTTCGAGCGATATCCTGAGAGGGCGGGCCGCTCGGCCCGCCCTTTCGTTTGGGCGGGGCCCGGCCCGGCGCGCGGAGGCACGTGGACGATCGCTCCGAGACGCGGCGGGGGCTCCTCCTCGCCCTCCTCGCCTACGGCTTCTGGGGGCTCGTGCCGCTCTACTTCAAGGCGGTCCGCAGCGTCCCTCCCCTCGAGATCCTGGCGCACCGCGTCGTCTGGTCGGTCCCCCTCGTCGCGGTCCTGATCTCTCTTTTCGGGAATTGGGGGCAGGTCCGCGCAGCACTCCGCTCCCGGCGGACGATCCTGACCCTGGCGCTCAGCGCGACCCTCGTCGCCACCAACTGGTTCACGTTCATCTTCGGCGTGACCCACGACCGGATCCTCGAGACGAGCCTCGGCTACTACATCAACCCCCTGGTCAACGTGGTGCTCGGCATGGTGTTCCTGCGCGAGCGTCTGACCCGGCTCCAGACGGTGTCGGTCCTGCTCGCGGCCGCGGGGACGCTGCACCTGGCCCTGAGCTACGGCGTCGTGCAGTGGATCTCCCTGGTCGTGGCGTTCACGTTCGCCTTTTACGGTCTGCTGCGCAAGACCGTCCGGGTGGATTCGATGGGAGGCCTCCTGATCGAGACGGCGCTCCTCGCGCCCCTGGCGCTGGGTTTCCTGCTGGTCCTGGGAGCGCGTGGGACGGGGGCGTTCGGCACGGCGGGCCTCGGGATCGCGGCGCTCCTCGTCCTCGCGGGGGTGGTGACGTCCGTGCCGCTGATCTGGTTCGCCAGCGCGGCCCGGAAGCTCCCCTACTCCGTCCTCGGGCTGTGCCAGTACCTGTCGCCGAGCCTGGCGTTCGTCCTGGCGGTGTTCCTCTACGGAGAGCGGTTTACCCGGGCCCACGCCGTCGCGTTCGGCTGCATCTGGTCCGCCCTAGCGATCTTCTCGGTGGACATGTGGCA
>JAIQFR010000141.1 GCA_020073205.1 Terriglobia bacterium | reverse complement strand
CCGCCGAGCAGCGCCGCCATCGTGGTCATCGTGATCGGCCGGAATCGCAAGAGGCACGCTTCGAGGATCGCCTCCTCCGGGCTCTTGCCCTTCCTCCGCTCGGCCTCGATCGCGAAGTCGATCATCAAGATCGCGTTCTTCTTGACGATGCCGATCAGGAGGATGATCCCGATCAAGGCGATGACGGACAGCTCGGTGCGGAAGGCGAGGAGCGCCAGGAGGGCGCCGACCCCCGCGGAGGGCAGGGTCGAGAGGATCGTCACCGGATGGATGAGGCTCTCGTAGAGCACGCCGAGGACGATGTAGACCGCCAGGAGGGCCGCGAGGATCAGGACCGGCTCGTTCGCCAGGGAGGCCTGGAACGCCTGGGCGGTTCCCTGGAACTTCCCTCTCAGGGTCGCCGGCAGGCGGATCTCCTTCTCCGCCGCCTTGATCGCGTCCACCGCGTTCCCCAGGGCGACGCCGACCGGGAGGTTGAACGAGATCGTAACGGAGGGGAACTGACCCTGGTGGTTGACCTCGAGAGGACCGGTCGAGGGGGCGAATCGCGTGAACGCCGCGAGCGGCACCATGCTTCCGTCCCGGGCGGGGAGATGGAGGTAGGCGAGCCCCTCGGGGCTCTGCCAGAACCGGGGCGCGACCTCCATGATCACGTGGTACTGGTTCAACTGCGTGTACATGGTGGACACCTGGCGCTGACCGAACGCGTCGTAGAGCGTGTTGTCGATCAGCTGGGGGTTGAGTCCGAGGCGGGACGCGGTGGCGCGATCGAAGGTGAGCGCCGCCTCGAGCCCCCGATTCTGCTGGTCGCTGTTGACGTCGGTGAGCTCCTTGAGCTTAAGAAGCCTCTCGTACACCCGGGGGGCCCACAGGAACAGCTCGTCCGGATCGTCTCCCTGGAGCGTGTACTGGTACTGGGCGGCTCCGAATCGCCCTCCGACCCGGACGTCCTGCACCGCCTGGAGGTACAGGGTCGCGCCCGCGACGTGGGCGAGCTTTCCCCTGAGGCGCGCGATCACCTGATCGGCGGTCGCCTTCCGGTCCCCCGTGGGCTTCAGTCCCACGAACATCCGGCCCGTGTTGACGCTTCCTCCCAGGAACCCGGTGGCCGTCTCGACCGCAGGGTCCTGGATGACGGTCCCCACGAATTCCGCGAGCTTCTTCTCGGTGGACGGGAACGACGCGTCCTGGTCCGCCACGAAGGACCCGTTCAGCCGGCCGGTGTCCTGCTGCGGGAAGAAGCCCTTGGGGATCTTCGCGTAGAGCGCGAGGGTGGCGACCATCGTCCCGAGGGTAACCGCGAGCGTCAGCCCCTGGTGCCGCAGGACCCAGCGGAGCCCCCGCTCGTAGCTCCCGTGGATCCGGTCGAACCCGCGCTCGCTCGCCCGGTAGAGGCGCCCGCGCCTCTCCTGGCCGTGCGGGCGCAGGAGCCTGGCGCACATCATGGGCGTCGCGGTCAGCGAGACCAGGAGCGACACGCCGATCGCAACCGAGAGCGTCACCGCGAACTCGCGGAAGAGGCGTCCGACGATGCCGCCCATGAGAAGGATCGGGATGAAGACCGCCACCAGCGAGAGGCTGATCGACACCACCGTGAACCCGATCTCCTTGGCGCCGAGGAGCGCGGCCTCGAGAGGCTGCATCCCCGCCTCGAGGTGGCGCGTGATGTTCTCGATGACGACGATGGCGTCGTCCACGACGAATCCGGTGGCCACCGTGAGGGCCATGAGCGACAGGTTGTCGATGCTGTAGCCGAGGAGGTACATGACGCCGAACGTCCCGACGAGCGAGACCGGCACGGCCACGCTCGGGATGAACGTCGAACGCACGCTGCGGAGAAACGCGAACACCACCAGGATCACGAGAGTGATCGCGATGCCGAGGGTGATCTCCACGTCCCGGACGGACGCGCGGACGGTCCGGGTGGCGTCGATGAGGACCGACAGCTTGACCGTGGGCGGGATCAGGGCCTGGAGCTGCGGGAGCACCGCCCGGACGCCGTCCACGGTCGCGATGATGTTCGCGCCGGGCTGGCGGAAGACGATGAGGATGATCGCCGGCCTGCCGTTCGCGAGCCCCGCGGTGCGGATGTCCTCGACGGAGTCGCTGACGGTCGCGACGTCGGCGAGGCGCACCGCGGCGCCGCCGGCGTATCGCACGACCAGCGGCCGGTAGTCCGCGGCGTGGAGCAGCTGGTCGTTGGTCGACAGCGACCAGGTCCGATCCGCGTCGGCCAGCGCCCCCTTGGGCCGGTTGGCGTTCGCGGCGGCGAGGACCGCGCGGACGTCCTCGAGCGCGATCCCCCGTTCGTTGAGCGCGGTGGGGTTCAGGTCCACTCGGACCGCCGGGAGCGCCCCGCCGCCCACGACGACCTGGCCGACCCCCGGCACCTGGGCGAGCTTCTGCTGCAGGATCGAGGCAGCGATGTCGTACATGCGCGGGCGCTCGACGATGTCCGAGGTGAGGGAGAGCAGGATGATCGGCGCGTCGGCCGGGTTCACCTTCCGGTACCGCGGGTTGTTCGGCAGGTTGGCCGGGAGCTGGCCCCGAGCGGCGTTGATCGCCGCCTGGACGTCGCGGGCCGCCGCGTCGATGTTCCGGTCGAGATCGAACTGCAGGGTGATGCTCGTCGAGCCGAGGGAGCTCGTCGAGGTCATCTCGGTGACCCCGGCGATGCGCCCGAACTGGCGCTCGAGCGGCGTCGCGACGGACGAGGCCATCGTCTGGGGGCTCGCTCCCGGCAGCCCGGCCGAGACGTTGATGGTCGGGAACTCCACCTGCGGCAGCGGCGCCACCGGGAGGAACCGGTAGCCGATCGCGCCGGCCAGCGCGATGCCCACGGTCATCAGGGTCGTCGCGACCGGCCGCCGGATGAACGGCGCGGAGATCGAGGAGAAGGTCAAGCGCCCTCCGCGGGCCGGAGCGCGCCTGAGGCCTCCCGATCTCCCTCCGCCCCGCGGCGGGCGAGACGCCGGGACACGCGGTCGAACGCCAGGTAGATCACCGGGGTCGTGAACAGCGTGAGCATCTGGCTGAAGATGAGGCCGCCGACGATCGCGATGCCCAGCGGCCGGCGCAGCTCCGACCCGATCCCCGAGCCCAGGGCCAGGGGAATGCCGGCGAACAGCGCCGCCATGGTCGTCATCAGGATCGGACGGAACCGCAGCAGCGCCGCCTGGTAGATCGCGTCGGCCGGGCTCTTGCCCTGGTTCCTCTGCGCGTCCAGGGCGAAGTCGATCATCATGATCGCGTTCTTCTCGACGATGCCGATGAGCAGGATGATGCCGATCAGCGCGATGACCGAGAAGTCGTTCCTCGTGATCATCAGCGACAGCAGAGCGCCGACCCCCGCCGACGGCAGGGTCGAGAGGATCGTCACGGGGTGGATGTAGCTCTCGTAGAGCACTCCCAGCAGGATGTACACGGTGACGATCGCCGCCAGGATCAGGAACGGCGTGTTGACGAGCGACGCCCGGAACGCCTGCGCCGTCCCCTGGAAGCCGTACTGGATGCTCGCGGGAAGCCCGACGTCCTCCCGGGCCCGCTCGATGGACTTCACCGCGTCCCCCAGCGACGCGCCGGGGGCGAGGTTGAAGGAGAGCGTGACCGCGGGGAACTGCCCCTGGTGGTTCACGGCCAGGGGCGCGCTGGCCGTCCGGATCTCCGTGAACGCGCCGAGCGGCACCGCGCTCCCTCCGCCCGACCGCAGGTAGACGCTCCGCAGGTCGTCGGGGCGCTTCTCAAACCCCGGCTGCGACTCCAGCACCACGCGATACTGGTTCAGCTCGGTGAACATCGTCGAGACCTGCCTCTGGCCGAAGGAGTCGTACAGCGCGTCGTCGAGCATTTGGGGGGTGATGCCGAAGCGGGAGGCGGTGGCGCGGTCGAGGACGACGCGTGCCTCCAGTCCCTCGGTCTGCTGGTCGCTCGCGACGTCGCGGAGCTCCTCGAGCTTCGCGAGGCGCGCGACGAATCGCGGCGCCCACAGCGCGAGCTCCGCCGCGTCCGGATCCTCGAGGGTGTACTGGAACTGCGTCCGGCTGACCCGGTCCTCGACGGTCAGGTCCTGCACGGGCTGCATGAAGAGCGTGATCCCCTCGACCCTCCTGAGCTGCAGCTTAAGGCGCCTTATGATCTCGCCGGCGCCCGCCTTCCGCGTCTCGAGGGGTTTCAGGTTGATCTGGATCCGCCCGCTGTTCATCGTCGTGTTGGTGCCGTCGATGCCGATGAACGACGAGAGGCTCTCCACCGCGGGGTCCTCGAGGATCACCCGAGCCAGCGACCGTTGCCGCTCGGCCATCGCGGGGAACGACACCGTCTGCGGCGCCTCCGAGATGCCCAGGACCACCCCGGTGTCCTGCACCGGGAAGAACCCCTTGGGGACGACGGCGTAGAGGAGGACGGTCGCGATCAGCGTGAGGACCGCCACCACGAGCGTCGCCTTCTGGCGCCCGAGCACCCAGGTGAGCGACCGGCCGTAGGCCGCGATGACCCCCTCGAACGCGCGTTGCGACGCGCGGTAGATCCGGGTCCGCTCCGACGGCGGCCTGTGCCGCAGCAGCCTGGCGCACATCATCGGCGTGAGCGTCAGCGACACGACGGCCGAGATCAGGATCGTCACCGACAGCGTGACGGCGAACTCCCGGAACAGCCGGCCGACGACGTCGCCCATGAACAGCAGGGGGATCAGAACGGCGATGAGCGACACCGTCAGCGAGAGGATGGTGAATCCGATCTGCGCCGACCCTCGGAGCGCCGCCTCCAGGGGAGGGACTCCCTCCTCGATGTAGCGGCTGATGTTCTCGATCATCACGATCGCGTCATCGACGACAAAGCCGGTGGAGATCGTCAGGGCCATGAGGGTGAGGTTGTTCAGGCTGTAGCCGAGCAGCGCCATCACGCCGAAGGTCCCGACGAGGGAGAGCGGGACCGCGACGCTGGGGATCACGGTACCGGCGGCGGTGCGCAAGAAGACGAAGATGACCATCACGACGAGCGCGATGGTGAGCATCAGCTCGAGCTCGACGTCGTTGACCGAGGCGCGGATCGTCGTGGTGCGGTCGGTCAGGATCGACACCGTCACCGCGGACGGCAAGGAGGCGCGAAGCTGGGGGAGCAGGCTCTTGATCCGATCGACCACCGCGATGATGTTGGCGCCGGGCTGGCGCTGGATGTTGACGATGACCGCCGGCGTCCCGCCCGCCCACGCGGCCTGCTTCACGTTCTCGGCGTCGTCGTCGACCGTCGCGAGATCCTGGAGACGCACGGGAGCGCCGTCGCGGTACGCGACGACCAGCGGCCGGTACTGCTCGCTCGAGAGGAGCTGGTCGTTCGCCCAGATCGAGTACGACTGGCGCGCGCCGTCGAATGCCCCCTTGGCCTGGTTGACGTTGGCCTGGGTGATCGCGGCCCTGACGTCCTCCATGGTGAGCCCGAAGGAGGCGAGGGCGGTGGGATTCACGCGCACGCGCACCGCGGGCTTCTGGCCGCCGCTGATGCTCACGAGGCCGACGCCGGGGAGCTGGGAGATCTTCTGGGCGAAGCGGGTGTCGGCGTAGTCCTCCACCTTCGAGAGCGGGAGCGATTCCGAGGTCAGGGCGAGGGTGAGGATGGGGGCGTCGGCGGGGTTGATCTTGCTGTAGATCGGCGGGTTGGGCAGATCTCGGGGGAGGTACGTGCCCGCGGCGTTGATGGCGGCCTGGACCTCCTGCTCCGCGACGTCGATGTTCAGCTCGAGGACGAACTGGAGCGTGATGAGCGAGCTCCCCGCCGAGCTGCTCGACGTCATCTGGTTGAGCCCGGGCATCTGCCCGAACTGGCGCTCGAGAGGGGCCGTGACCGCCGAGGCCATCACGTCCGGGCTCGCCCCGGGATAGAAGGTCACGATCTGGATGGTCGGGTACTCCACCTGCGGGAGCGCCGAGACCGGGAGCTCACGGTACCCGATCGCTCCCGCGATCAGGAGCCCCACCATCAGGAGGGACGTCGCGACCGGGCGCAGGATGAACGGGCGGGAAGGGTTCATGACCCGGCCTTGCGGCTGCCGCGTTCCTTCGCCAAGGCGACCGTCGTGCCGGGCTGGATCTTGTCCAGCCCGTCGACCACCACGATCTCCCCCGCGGCGAGTCCGCGGCGGATCGCCGTGTCGTCCCCGTCGGTGACCTGGACCTCCACGTCGCGCATCTCCACGGTGGAGTCGGGCTTCACCACGTACACGTAGGTGGACTTGGGGCTGCGCTCGAGGGCCGCGGTGGGAACGAGGACCGCGTCGTGGAGCAGGTCGACGAGCAGGCGCGCGTTGACGAACTGGTTCGGGTACAGCGCGTCGTCATCGTTGGGAAACAGCGCCTTGATGCGCACCGTTCCGGTCGCCGGGTCGATCTGGTTGTCGATCGCGAGCACGGAGCCCGAGGCGAGCCGGGTCTTGAGGTCGCGGTCGTACGCCTCGACCGTGAGCGCCCGGCCCGCCTTCATCCGCTCGAGCACCTGGGGGAGCGAATCCGCGGGGAGGGTGAAGACCACGGTGATCGGCTGCTGCTGCGTGATCACGACGATCCCGCCGGGATCGCCGGCGTGCACGATGTTCCCGGCGTCCACCAGGCGGAGGCCGGCGACACCCGGTAGCGGCGACGTGATGCGGCTGTACGTCAGGTTCAGCTTGGCGCTCTCGATCTGCGCCTCATCGCTCCTGACCGCGGCCTCGAACTGGTCGACCGTCGCGGCCTGGGCGTCGAGCTGTTGACGCGGCACCGAGTCCTGGCCCATCAGGACCTTGTACCGCGCGAGGTCCACCCGGGCATTGCGGAGGGCCGCCTCGTTTATCGCGCTCTGCGCCTCGGCCTGGTGCAGCTGGACCTCGAAAGGTCGCGGGTCGATCTGCGCCAGGACGTCGCCCTCTCGGACGCGCTGCCCTTCCCGGAACGCGACGGAGACCAGCTCGCCGTCGACGCGGCTGCGGACCGTGACGGTCTTGACCGGGGTCACCGTTCCCAGGCCGGTCAGGTAGACCCCGAGGTCGCCGGAGCGCGCCGCGAGACCCACCACCGGAACCGCGCGCGGCGTGGCGGCCCGGTCGGTCCGGGTCCCGCTCGGCTGCCCGAAGTAGCTACGGGACAGTGCGGCGGCCACGGCGACCATCACCAGCGCCGACGCCCAGAGCCACCACCGGCGCTTCGAGCCGGGATCCCTCCCGGGCGACGTTGCGGGACTTTCCGGGTTCATTCTCTCGTGCCCTCCGACGCGAAGCGCGCCCCGAGGTCGCCACGGGACATCGCGGCGATCGATACGGCGCGCGCAACGACTGGAACGAGCATGGTCAACTCACTATCGACCGCGACCGGCACGCCGGCAACCCGTCGCTCCTAGCCGGCTCGACGCGCCCTCGAGGCCGCGATCAGCTTCTCCGGATTCCGCGAGTAGGTGTCGAGAGGGATCTCGCGCGCCGACAGGGCCGAGAGGGTCTCGGTGAGGAGCCGGTTGACCGGCGCGGGAACGCCCGCTCTCTCTCCGTGGCGCACGACGGCGCCGTGGAGATGGTCCACCTCGGACCGGCCGCGGCCCGAACGGAGGTCGATGTGGAACGACGGCATCTTGCCGCCGCGCCCGCCGCTCACGGCGCGGGCCAGCACGGGGCGGGAGAGCGCGGGGGGCAGGCCCGATCCCAGGGCGAGCAGTCGCACCGGGGTGCGTGGGAGGTTCACGACCCCGATCCCCGACGCTCTCATGACCCGTAGCGCTTCCCGGATCTGCTCGACCTCGAGGCGATACAGGCCCGGATGGGCGAACACCTCCGCCGGCTTCATGTCCAGGATCGCCGAGGTGGCGTTCCCCAGCAGGTTGGTGAGCAGCTTCGACCACTTCATGTCGGCCGGCCGCCGGTACAGCCGCGTCCTGAGCCCCGCCCCGCTCATGGCGCGCGCGAGCCTCTCCGAGATGGGATGCCCCAAGGCGATCCCCGCTCCGCGCAGCCTCTCGACCACGACGTTGCCGGGAGCGCGGCGGCCCACGGCGGTCGTCACGGTCGCCGCGATCACACGGTCCCGACCAAAGGCGCGGGCCAGGGCCGGCTCGTTGTCGACGCCGTTCGAGAGACAGAGGAACGGAAGATCGAGGTCAGGAACGCGCGCGGCGGCGAGCGTGGCGATGAGATCCGGGACGTCGAACGACTTCAGCGCGACGAGGGCGACGTCGAACGGCGCCAGCGCGAGAGCCTCGCCGGGAGACGTCACGACGCGGAACGCGGAAGGGGCGAGCGACAGGCTCTCCCCTTCGGCCGTCCCGATCCTCAGGCCGGTCCTCTCGATCGCCTGCGCGATCTCGGGGCGCTCGACGAAGACCGCGCGATGCCCCCTGAGGGCGAGGCTGCCCCCCACGTACGTCCCGATGGCGCCGGCGCCGAAGACCACGATCTCGAGGGGCCGGTCGGTTTCCATGCGCGGATCTCCGTGCTCTCGGCCGTGAAGCGCTCAGCCCCCGAGCTCCTTCAGCGTCTCCCTGGCGGACTCGAGCGTCCGGGGGTCCGCTGGCCCTGCCTGCCCGAGGAACCGTTCGAGGGCCTCGCGAGCGCCCGGCTTGTCGCCCTCGGCGAGGAGGACGTGCGCCAGGAGGAAGAGGGCGGACCTGTAGTCCGGGTGCTTCGCGATCAGTGCCCGCACCTCGCGGCCCGCGGTGGATCGGTCGCCGAGGAGCAAGCTGATCTTTGCGTGGTTGAACAGGGCGTCCGCGTACCCGGGGGCCGCCTCGACGGCCTTCTCGTACGCTTGCCGGGCGTCGTCCCTCCGGCCGGCCTTCTCCCGTACGATGCCGAGCTTGTTCCAGGCCTCGGCGAATCTCGGCCGGCAACAACGGCGCGGACCCGGCCACCATTGCGTCGCCCGCGA
>JAIQFR010000140.1 GCA_020073205.1 Terriglobia bacterium | reverse complement strand
TGCAACGACGGCAACGCCTGCACGCAGACCGATACCTGCCAGACCGGCGTCTGCGTGGGCTCGAACCCGGTCGTCTGCACCGCGCTCGACCAGTGCCACGAAGCGGGAATCTGCGATCCGGGGACGGGCATCTGCACCAACCCGGACAAGCCAAACGACTCGACCTGCAACGACGGGAACGCGTGCACGCAGACCGATACCTGCCAGACCGGCGTTTGCGTCGGCTCGAACCCGGTCGTCTGCACCGCGCTCGATCAGTGCCACGAGGTCGGTGTCTGCGACACGGGCACTGGGATTTGCTCGAACCCCGCCAAGCCGAACGACTCGGCCTGCAACGACGGCAACGCCTGCACGCAGACCGATACCTGCCAGACCGGCGTCTGCGTGGGCTCGAACCCCGTGGTGTGCACCGCGCTCGACCAGTGCCACGAGGCCGGCGTCTGCGACACCGGGACAGGCATCTGCTCGAACCCGGAGAAGCCGAACGACTCGGCCTGCAACGATGGGAACGCCTGCACCCAGACCGATACCTGCCAGACCGGCGTCTGCGTCGGGTCGAACCCCGTGGTGTGCACCGCGCTCGACCAGTGCCACGAAGCCGGCGTCTGTGACACCGGCACGGGCATCTGCTCGAACCCAGACAAGCCGAACGACTCGGCCTGCAACGATGGGAACGCCTGCACCCAGACCGATACCTGCCAGACCGGCGTCTGCGTCGGGTCCAACCCCGTGGTGTGCACCGCGCTCGACCAGTGCCACGAGGCCGGCGTCTGTGACACCGGCACGGGCATCTGCTCGAACCCCGCCAAGCCGAACGACTCGGCGTGCAACGATGGGAACGCCTGCACCCAGACCGATACCTGCCAGACCGGCGTCTGCGTGGGTTCGAACCCGGTCGTCTGCACCGCTCTGGATCAGTGCCACGACGCGGGCGTTTGCGACACGGGGACGGGCATCTGCACCAACCCCGCCAAGCCGAACGACTCGGCCTGCAACGACGGCAACGCCTGCACGCAGACCGACACTTGCCAGACGGGCGTCTGCGTCGGGTCGAACCCCGTGGTTTGTACCGCGCTCGATCAGTGCCACGAAGCCGGCGTCTGTGACACCGGCACGGGCATCTGCTCCAACCCCGAGAAGCCGAACGACTCGGCGTGCAACGACGGCAACGCCTGCACTCAGACGGACACTTGCCAGACTGGCGTCTGCGTCGGCTCCAACCCGGTGAGCTGCACGCCGCTCGACCAGTGCCACGAAGCCGGCGTCTGTGACACCGGCACGGGCATCTGCTCGAACCCCGAGAAGCCGAACGACTCGGCCTGCAACGATGGGAACGCCTGCACCCAGACCGATACCTGCCAGACTGGCGTCTGCGTCGGCTCGAACCCCGTGGTGTGCACCGCGCTCGACCAGTGCCACGAGGCCGGCGTCTGCGACACGGGCACTGGGATTTGCTCGAACCCCGACAAGCCGAACGACTCGTCTTGCAACGATGGGAACGCCTGCACGCAGACCGATACCTGCCAGACCGGCGTCTGCATCGGCTCCAACTCGGTCAACTGCACCGCGCTCGATCAGTGCCACGAGGTCGGTGTCTGCGACACGGGCACTGGGATTTGCTCGAACCCCGACAAGCCGAACGACTCGGCGTGCAACGACGGCAACGCCTGCACGCAGACCGATACCTGCCAGACCGGCGTCTGCATCGGCTCCAACCCGGTGAGCTGCACGCCGCTCGACCAGTGCCACGAAGCCGGTGTCTGCGACACGGGAACAGGGATCTGCACCAACCCGGCGAGAGCGAACGGCTGGCCTTGCAGCGACGCCAATGCCTGCACGCAAAGCGATACCTGCCAAGCGGGTGCCTGCGTGGGCTCCAACCCGGTGGTCTGCACTCCTCTCGATCAGTGCCACGACGCTGGAGTGTGCGATCCAGCGACGGGAGTTTGCTCCAACCCGGCGGGTGGAGTGCTCGTGACGTACTACCGCGACGCGGACGGTGACGGGTTCGGGAACTCGGGAGTGACGGTGCAGGCGTGCACGGCGCCCGAGGGGTATGTGGCCGTGGGTGGGGACTGCAACGACTGGAATCCCGCCGTGCATCCCCCGGGGTTTACTTGTGGCGTTCTCGCGGACTTCGATGGGAATGGACACCCGGACATCCTGTGGCGGAACGCCACGACCGGTCAGATTGGAGCATGGCGAATGAACGGGGCCGTGCATATTGGCTGGATCTCGATGCCCACGGAGCCGCCGTCGAGCGGATGGCAAATCCAGGGGGTCGGCGACTTCGATGGCAACGGCAGCTCCGACTTGCTGTGGCGCAACACCACCACCGGCCAGGTGCGAGCCTGGCTCATGAATGGTTCGACCATCGTCAGCACGGCGTCGATGCCGACAGAGCGACCAACGAGCGGATGGCAGATCCAAGGGGTCGGCGATTTCAACGCCGACGGCAAACCTGACGTGCTCTGGCGCAACACCACGACCGGCCAGGTGGGCGCGTGGCTCATGAACGGAGTGGTCATTGACCACTGGGTCTGGATGCCGACGGAGCCGCCGACGAGCGGATGGCAGATCCAGGGCGTCGGCGACTTCAACGCCGACGGCAACAGCGACGTACTTTGGCGCAACGCCACGACCGGCCAGGTGGGGGCCTGGCTCATGAATGGATCGGCCATCGCCAGCTGGGCTTGGATGCCCACGGAGCCTCCGTCGAGCGGGTGGCAGATCCGGACGGTCGTGGACCTCAATGGGGATGGCGGCTCCGAGGTTGTCTGGCGGAATGTCACGACCGGTCAGGTGGGAGCCTGGCTGATGAACGGGACGCATGTCACGGGCTGGGCGTGGATGCCGACCGAGCCTCCCTCCTCGGGCTGGCAGATCCAGGGACCGCACGGCCCCCTGGTGACGTTCTACCGGGACGCGGACGGCGACGGCTACGGGAACCCCGCGGTGACGGTGCAGGCTTACGCCGCGCCCGCGGGGTACGTCGCGGTGGTCGGGGACTGCAACGACGCGAATCCCGCAGTGCATCCCGGGGCCTCGGACGCAAACTGCAACGGGATCGACGACGACTGCAACGGGTCGACCGACGAGGGATACGTTCCGCAGGCGACGAGCTGTGGAGTGGCGGTATGCGCCAGCACGGGCGTGACGAGCTGCGTGGGCGGCGTGGTGCACGACAGCTGCGTGCCGGGGACGCCGACGCCGGAGGTGTGCGACGGGATCGACAACGACTGCGACGGGGTGGTGGACAACGGCGTCCTGACGACGTTCTACCGGGACGTGGACGGCGACGGGTACGGGAACCCCGCGGTGACGGTGCAGACGTGCACTGCGCCCGCGGGATACGTGGCGGCGGGCGGGGACTGCAACGACTGGAATCTCGCCGTGCATCCCCCGGCGTCTTCCTGTGGCGTTCTCTCGGATTTCAACGGGGATGGGCATCCTGACATCCTCTGGCGCAACGCCACGACCGATGAGGTCAAGACGTGGCGCATGAACGGAACGGTGAAGATCGGCGAGTCCTCGCTGGGTACTGCGCCGTCGAGCGACTGGCAGATTCAAGGGGTCGGCGACTTCGACGGCAACGGCAGCTCCGATGTACTGTGGCGTGTCGCCTCGACCGGCCAGGTGCGGGCCTGGCTCATGAACGGCTCGACCATCGCCAGCACGGCGTCGATGCCGACAGAGCCGCCGACGAGCGGATGGCAGATCCAAGGGGTCGGCGATTTCAACGCCGACGGCAAACCTGACGTGCTCTGGCGCAACTCCACGACCGGCCAGGTCGGAGCGTGGCTCATGAACGGAGTGGTCATTGACCACTGGGTCTGGATGCCGAGGGAACCGCCGACGAGCGGATGGCAGATCCAAGGGGTCGGCGATTTCAACGCCGACGGCAACAGCGACGTACTTTGGCGAAACACCACGACCGGCCAGGTGGGGGCCTGGCTCATGAATGGATCGACCGTCGCGAGTTGGGCTTGGATGCCCACGGAGCCGCTGTCGAGCGGATGGCAAATCCAGGCTGTCGTGGACCTTACCGGGGATGGCGGCTCCGAGGTCGTCTGGCGGAACGCCACGACCGGTCAGGTGGGAGCGTGGTTGATGAACGGCACCCATGTGTCGGGCTGGGCGTGGATGCCGACAGAGCCTCCGTCGTCGGGCTGGCAGATCCAGGGACGCGAGGAACTCCTGGAGATGTTCTGCAAAGAGGTCGTTGGCGACGGGTACGGGGAACCCGCGGTGACGGTGCAGGCGTACGCGACGCCCGCGGGTCACGTGGCTCTGGGCCGGAGATCGGATGACGCTGATCCCGCGATGCATCCCGGGCCGTCGGACGGCAAATGAATCGTCATCGACGACAACCGCGACGGGTCGCCCGACGAGGGGTACGTCCCGGCGGCGACTCGTTGCGGACCTGGGGGTAGCGCCGGAACAGGCGGCACGTCCTCCGTGGCCGGGGGCGGCGCAGGACAGTTGCGCGCCGACTCCTTGACTCGATTGACGTTCCTCGCAATACTGGGCCGACTTTCGCGACGACGCCCGGCCGCAGCCCGTCGAGGCGGTAGGGGTGGGGTGTGGATCCCCGTCGGGCGGAAGGAGCCGGAGGCGAGATGAGCGATCCCATCGACGGCGCGGACGGGCATCAGGGATCCGCGTCCCAGGACAGCCAGGAAGAGCCGATCCACCTCCTGGACTACTGGCGGATCCTGGTCCAGCGGCGGGCGGTCATCCTCGCGTGCCTCGGCATCTTCGTGGCCGCGGCGGTGCTCTACTCGGTGTTCGCGACCCGCGAGTACGAGGCGGTCACGACGCTCCAGATCGAGCGACAGGGACCCGAGATCCTCGGCTTCAAGGACATCGTCAGCGTGGACTCCGCGTACAACGCCTACCAGGACTTCTACCAGACCCAGTACAAGATCCTGCAGAGCCGGACCGTGATGAGGCTCGCCGTCGAGCGGCTCGACCTCCCGAACCGCCCCGAGTTCGTCGCGAGGAGGAAGTCCCCGATCCAGAGGATGAGCGACGCGGTGCGCTCCACCGTCTCGAACCCCGCCTCCGGCGGCGATCCGCTACGCCCGGCGCTGACCTTCATCACGAAGAGCCTCTCCATCCAGCCCATCCGCAACAGCCGGCTCGTGAAGATCGCCTTCACCGACCGCGACCGAGTTCTCGCGGCGGACGTCGCGAACGCGGTGGCGGACGCCTACCAGCAGTTCAATTTCGACGCCCGCTCCAGCACCACGGGCCAGGCCACAGAGTTCCTGACCAAGGAGGTCGCGCGCCTCCAGCAGGAGATCGCGGATCTCGAGCGGAAGCTCCAGGAGTACGGCCAGCTGAAGGAGATCCTGTCGGTCAGCGACGGCACGCGGGACATCAGCCAGCAGGCCCTCTCGGACATCAGCACCCGATACGTGGACGCCCAGGGCCGGCTCGCCCTGGCCGAGGCGCGATACCGAGCGGTCAAGGGCATCCCCCCCGAGTCGCTCCCGGAGGTCCTGAACTCCCCGCTCATCTCGAACCTGAGGCAGCAGTACGCCGAGGTCGAGCGCCGGCACAGCCAGATGTCGGAGCGGTTCAAGCCGGACTGGCCGCCCCTCCAGCAGCTCCAGCAGGAGCTGGACATCGCCCGCGACCGCCTGCGCATCGAGTCCGACAACATCGCGAGTCAGGTGAGGGACGTCGCCAAGGCGGACTACGACCGGGTCCGTGGCGAGGTCGCCGGCCTCGAGCGGCAGTTCGGCACGCAGAAGATCGAGGTCCAGCGCGTGAACCGGGACGCCATCGAGTACGCGAGCCTCAAGACCGAGATCGAGACGCGCCGCAAGGTCCTCTCCGACCTCGTCGCCCGGAAGAGCCAGACCGCGACCTCGGAGCGGCTCGCCGACACCCGGGCGAGCAACGTGAGGGTCGTCGACCGCGCGGAGCCGCCGCGATCCCCCGTCCGCCCCAAGAAGCTCCTGAACCTCGTCCTCTCGGTGGTGTTCGGCCTCGGCCTCGGCGTCGGCATGGCGTTCCTCCTCGACCACCTCGACAACACGGTCAAGACCGAGCAGGACCTGCAGCGGACCGCATCGCTCCCCGCCCTCGGCTACGTCCCGCTGTTCCAGCCGCTCCGGGTCGTCGCGGACGGCGGAGAGAAGAGCGCCCACGCTCCCCCCGCCGTCGACCTCGAGAGCCACCGGGACCCGCGATCGGCCTTCGCGGAGGCGTTCAAGAACCTCCGGACCTCCCTCCTCCTGGCCTCCGCGGACCGCCCGCCGCGCACGATCGTGATCACGTCCAGCGAGCCGGGGGACGGCAAGTCCACGGTCGCCCTCAACCTCGCCATCGTGCTCACCCAGCTCGGACGCCGGGTGCTGATCGTGGACGCCGACCTCAGGAGGCCTCGGCTGCACCGGATGCTGAACCTCTCGAACGCCGCCGGCCTCTCGAGCTACCTGAGCGGGAACGCCCGCCCCGCGGAGCTGATCCAGGACACGGAGGTGCCGAACCTCCTGGCGATCACCAGCGGCCCGATCCCTCCCAACCCGAGCGAGCTCCTGGGCGCCTCCCGGCTCGAGCTGCTCGTGGAGAAGCTGATCGAAGAGGGGCGGTTCGAGCACGTGATCATGGACTCCCCCCCCTCGATCCAGGTGGCCGACGGCGTGATCCTGTCCTCCCGGATGGAGGCGACCGTCATGGTCGTGCGCGCCGGGAAGACTTCGCGAACGTCGCTCGCGCAGGCGACGGGCCGCCTCCGTCAGGCCCGTGGGCGCGTGATCGGGGCGGTCCTGAACGCGGTCCAGGAGTCCGGCGGCTACTACCACTACTACCGGTACAAGTACTACCGGCACTACGCCGAGGAGGACCGTGGGGAGTCGAAGACGGCGGTCTCCCGCTGGCGGCGCGGGCGGCAGCGCGCCGGGCAGGCGTAAGCCGATCGGCCTCGAGAGCCCGCGACGGGTCCCCCGGTGGGCTCCCATCCGATGACCCTCGACACCGCTCGCTCGTGCCTCCGATGGACGCTCCTCGCGCTCCTCGTCCTGGCGCCGCTCCCCTTCGGCAGCGTCGAGCCGTGGGCGGTCCTGACCCTCGAGGTCGCGGCCGCGCTGCTTGCGCTCGGGGCGCTCCTCGTCATGGCCCACGACCCGGACGGGCTGGCCCCCGGGGCGCGGCGGATGCTCCTGCCGGCGGCGCTCCTGATCGGTGTCGGCATGGTGCAGCTCCTCCCTCTCCCGGCCGTTCTTCTGCGGCTCCTCTCGGCGCCCACCGCCGACGCGCGCTCCCGGATCGCGGCCGTCGTGCCGGAGCTGGCGGGATCGTGGTCACCCATCAGCCTCGAGCCCTCCGCGACGACGGACGCCCTGCTTCGCCTGGCGGCCTACGTCCTGCTCGGCCTCGCCGCGGCCACCGCGTTCCGGACCCGCGGCCACCTGCGGCAGGTGGCCTGGGCGATCGCCGCCTCCGGGACGTTCCAGGCAATCTACGGCTCCGCGGAGTACCTGACCGGGCACCAGCACATCTTCGCCTACGCGAAGAAGTACTACGCGGACGAGGCCAGCGGGACCTTCATCAACCGCAACCACTTCGCCGGCTACCTCGCCATGACCCTCCCCTTCGCGCTGGGCCTGATGCTCGACGGCGCCCGGAGGCTGCCGAAGACCCGCTCGATCCGCGAGCGCCTGCTCGGCATCGGCGAGGCCGGCAGCGGGCGCCTGCTCCTGGGCGGGGCGGCGGCCGCGGCGATCTGGGTCGGCGTGATCCTCTCGTACTCCCGGGGCGGCCTTGCGGTCGCGCTGGTCGGCACCGCGTTCCTGGCGTACCGCGTGACGCTCCGCCGCTCCCGGGCCTGGCTGCTGGCCGCCGCGCTGCTCGTCCCGACGACCCTGCTCATGTGGCAGCAGGTGCGGGCACCCGGCGAGCGCTTCGTCTCCGAGCGGAGCGATCTTGCGACCCTGAGCGGCCGCGTGCCGGTGTGGCGGGCGTCGCTCACGATGGTCCCGGGCCACTGGGTCGCCGGCACTGGTCTCGGAACGTTCGAGAGCGCGTTCGAGACCTACAGGCCTCCCGCCGTGGTGGGCGGCTGGGACCACGCCCACAACGACTGGATCGAGGCGCTCACCGACGGCGGCCCTTTGGCCCTCGGGGCCGCGGCGGTCCTGCTCCTCCTGGCGCTCGGGTGGCGCTCGCGCGGGGAGCCCGGCCGAGGCGAAAGCGACCTCGTCCGCGCGGCCGCGTCCGCGTCGATCGTGGCCATCGCGGTCTACAGCTTGGCGGATTTCTCCCTGCGCATGCCTGCGATCGCGCTCCTGCTCGCGGTTACGGTCCCCATGGCGGTCTGTCGCTCGACGTCCGATGCCCCCGCCGGCGGGACCGTCCTGGCGCACCGCCGATAGCCGGGCGCAGGAGCGGCCGATCGCGGTTTCCCGCGAAGCAACACGCTTTGTTCGTCCGGATGGACGGCCCGCCGTTCGACGCGACAATCTCCTCGCCGCGCACCACATCGACGGGGTCGTCTATGGCGGCCAGGACTGAGGCGTACGTCGACACGTCGGCGCTCGTGGCGTTCGCCGACCGGTAGGACACCCACCACGCGCTCTTCCGGCGCCTCTTCTCGGACCCTCCCCGCCTCGTGACGACCTCGCTCGTGGTCGCGGAGGGACAGGGCTGGTTCCTGAGGCGCCACGACACGACCCGCGCCCTGCAGTTCCTCGCGATGATCGAGACGATGGAGCCGCTCCGGGTGATCGGGGTGGGTACGCCTGAGATCCGCGGCGGGACGGAGCTGCTGCGGAGGTTCCCGGACCGGCGTCTCACCCTGACCGATGCCGTCGGCCTGTTCGTGATGAAAAGCCTGAGGGCAGGCTCCTGCTGGTCGACCGACCGGCACATGGGACTGACCGGCGTGCCGCTCGCGATCGGGCGGGAGTCGCTCGGGGAGCCCCGCG
>JAIQFR010000139.1 GCA_020073205.1 Terriglobia bacterium | reverse complement strand
CGGGTAGTAGTTGTTGTCGATGGCGTACGACTCCACGGCGGTGCCGATGGAGCGGATGTCCGCCATGGTCCGCTTCTGCTTGCCGCGGTCGATCGCGTTCAGCAGGTTCGGGATCGCGATCGCGGCGATGATGCCGATGATCGCCACCACGATCAGGAGCTCGATCAGCGTGAAACCTTTCGCCGTCCGGTGGCTCATGTCCTAAGGCCTCCTTTCAGGTCCTGCACGATCTATAGCAATCGGTCTGCCACGAGGGAATTCGATACGGGCTTCCCGTCATCTCCCACCCTCCCAGCGGTTTCCTCGATTCACTCCCCGATGCATCGGGCGCTCCCTGCTGCCGGGTGTCCTTCCTCCCGCCAATCCTCGTCAGCCGAGAGATCGCGGTGACGATGAACGTCAGTCCGGCGGGCTTCCGGCCCGGGCCACCCACGCTTCTCCGTCCACCGTGTCGAGCGTCGCGTCCGCGCCCTGCGTCGCGTCCCGGACGGTGAGTCCGTACTTCTTGCCGAAGTACCGGAAGGACCGGAAGGTCATCCCGAGCATCTCCGCGGCCCGGGTCTGGACGCCGCTGCTCCGCTCCATGGCCTCGATCATGAATCGGCGCCGAAGCTCCTCGAGGTGCGTCTCGAGGTCGATGCCGGACTCCGGCAGAACGACGTCCACCTCGCCCCGGCGGAACTTGCCGCTTCGCACCTCCCTGGGGAGGCTCTCAGGCTCGATCGTCTCGCTGGTCTCGAGGGCCACCGCTCGCTCGAGCACGTTTTCCAGCTCGCGGACGTTGCCGGGCCACTGGTACGACTCGAGGCATTCCAGGGCCGCCTTCGAGATCCCCGCCACTCCCTTCACCATCTGGCGCCGGTACTTCTGGAGGAAGTGCTCGGCGAGCGCCGGGATGTCCTCCGGCTTCTCGCGGAGCGCGGGCATCCGGATGGGAATCACGTTGATGCGGTAGAAGAGGTCCTCCCGGAACCGCTTCTCCCGCACCATTCGGTCGAGGTCCTGGTTCGTCGCGGTGATGACCCGCACGTCGACGTCGATCTCCTCGGTGCCGCCGACGCGACGTATCCTGCGCTCCTGGAGGACCCTGAGGAGCTTGATCTGCATCGCGGGAGAGGTCTCCCCGATCTCATCCAGGAAGATCGTGCCGCCGTTCGCGACTTCGAAAAGCCCCTTCTTGTTCGCCGACGCCCCGGTGAACGACCCTTTCATGTGGCCGAACAGCTCGCTCTCGAGCAACTCGTCGGGGAGGGCGCCGCAGTTGATCGAGACGAACGCGCCGTCCTTGCGCCCCGAGTTGTAGTGGATCGCGCGGGCGATCAGCTCCTTCCCGGTGCCCGATTCCCCCGAGATCATGATGGTACTGCCGGTCGTGGCCACCCGCTCGATGAGGTCAAAGATCGTCCTCATCTTCGAGCTCCTGCCGACCAGGCCGTCGAAGCGGTACTTCGCCTGGAGCTCGGCGCGCAGCCCCTGGTTCTGGACCTTGAGCGCCTCGTTCTCCGCGGCCAGCCGCTTCTGCTCCATGGTCTTGCGGACGACCGCCTTCACCTCGTCGAGGTCGAAGGGCTTCTCGACGTAGTAGAGCGCCCCCTCGTTCAGGGCCTCGATGGCGGTCTCTTTCGAGCCGTAAGCGGTCATCAGGATGACCGCCGCGCCGGGATCGCCCTTCCGTACGTGACGCAGGAGATCGAGTCCGGACATCCCCGGCATGGAGATGTCGCTGATCACCAGATCGATTCCCTCTTCCCGCTCGGAGTCCATGCGGTCGCGCGCCTTGAGCCCCGAGTCGGAGGTCTCCACCGCGTACCCCTCCTTGCGCAGCATCAGCGCCAGGAGGTCCCGCATGCTCTTCTCGTCCTCGACCACCAGGATCCTGTTCAACGCCCCGCTCCTTCCGCGCAGGCGACCTCTCGCTCCGCGGCGCGCGTTCCCCCGGCACCCGACGACCGGACCGGGAGAAGGATCCTGACGCGCGTACCCTTTCCCGGCCTGCTCTCGACCCCGATGCGACCGCCGTGCTCCTCCACGAGCCGGTAGACGATGGCCGCGCCGAGGCCGGTTCCTTCCTCGAAGAGGCTGTGGAACGGCTGGAAGTAGGCGGCCACCTCGTTGTCGTCCATCCCGACCCCCTCGTCGGCGAACACGATCTCCACCTGCGCGGGCTCCCTGAGCGGCGTCAATGCGAGGGTCAGCTTTCCGCCCTCGGGCATCGCCTTGAGCGCGTTGGTGGCCAGGTTCCAGAACACCTGCTTCATCCGGTTGGGATCGACCTCGCACCAGACCTGCTCGGTGGCCCAGCGGGTCTCGACGCGGTGGGCCCTGCCGAATTCCCGGCTCTTGCTCAGGAGCTTCAGCTGGTCGTCGAGGAGGCGCACCAGGTCGCACCGCTCCGGCGCGAACGTTCCAGGCCGGGCGAACGTCAGGAAGTCGCGGATCGCGCGATCGAGCCGCTGGGACTCCCTGAGGATGATGTCCATGAGATCCCTCGTCTCCCCGTCCGGGTCGAGACGACCCCTCAGGTACTGCACCGACCCGCTGATCGCCGCCAGGGGGTTGCGGAGCTCGTGAGCCATCCCCGCGGCCATCTCGCCGAGCGCGGCCATGCGCTCCTTGAGACGCACCTCCTGCTCGAGGGCCTGGATCTCCGTGAGGTCCTGGAAGATGAAGATGTAGCCGAGGGGGCTCCCGGCCCGGTCGTGGAGGTTCGAGACCGCGATCCCGAGGAAGATCTTCCTCCCGTCGGGGGTGTCGAAGTAGCGCTCGAATCGGTAGCGGCGGTTCGCCAGAAGGAGCTGCCGGATCGCCTTGAGGAAGCCCGGGCCCTCGCCGATCCACTCGCCGAAGGAGCGGCCCACGATTTCGCCGGGGGGCCACGACGTGATGTCGGAGGCCCCCCGATTCGCGAAGTTGATCCGGCCGTCGAGGTCGGTGGTCAGGAGGCCGCTGTTGATCGACTCGATGATGTTCTCGTTGAGGGCCTGGAGCCGGACCACGGCGCCGCGGCGCTCGGCGAGCTCGCGCCCCTGGGCCCGAAGCCGCTCCGACAGATAGCTCGCGAGGAGGGCGACTGCCGCGAACGCGACCAGGTGGACGACCAGGAAGTACACCGCTCGTCCGGGCTCCCGGGGAGAGGGGGCGAGGAGGCCCCACGGAATCCACGACACGCCGAACAGCACCAGCGCCGCGTACATCGTCCAGCAGACGCCGGCGAACACCAGCCCGCCGCGGCGGAAGAGCAGCATGGAAGCGACGATGATCGGGAGCAGGTACAGGAACGACATCGGGCTGTCGATCCCCCCGGTGATCCGGACGAACCCGGTGACCACGATGCTGTCGCCCGCGAGCTGGAGGTAGGCGAACACGATCCGGCCCTTGAGCCAGGGGTCGAGCGCCGCGTGAAGGAGCACCATTCCGTACGCCGCCGCCGACAGCCCGAACAGCGGCCTCAGGGTCTCGCCCGGCCGGAGCAGCAGCTCGATGGCGAAGGCCGAGATCAGGATGGCCGTCACGGTGACGACCCTCAGGATCATCAGCCACCGAAGCTGTCGTTCCATCTCGGTCCGGTCCATCGCTCCGCCGGTCCGCCGGGCGTCCGGGGTCGGCCCCCCGGCCCGCCTCAGCCGATTTTCGAGATCAGGTCGAACATCGGCATGTACATCGAGATCACGATGCCGCCGATGACGCCGCCGAGGAACATGATCATGATGGGCTCGAGGAGGGCCAGGAGATTCGCCGTCGCCTCGTCGACCTCGTCCTCGTAGAAATCCGCGATCTTGTTGAGCATGGTCTCGAGGGCGCCCGTCTGCTCGCCCACCGCGACCATCTGGACCACCATCGGAGGGAACACGTCGGTGTTCTTCAGCGGCTCCGCGATCGTCTTCCCTTCCTCGATGCTCTTCCTCGTGGCCATGATCGCGTCCTCGACCACGGAGTTCCCCGCGGTCCGCGCGGTGATGGCCAGCCCCTCCAGGATCGGCACGCCGGAGGAGACGAGAGTTCCGAGGGTCCTGCAGAATCGCGCCACCGCGATCTTGCGGAGGACCTGCCCGAGAACCGGGGCCTTGAGGAGCAACCCGTCCAGCACCCGTCGCCCGTGATAGGTCTTGTGGTAGCGATTCAGGGCGAAGACCCCGAGACCGATGGCCGCGAAGACGAGCCACCACCATGCCCCGATGAAATGGGACAGGCCGATCGTGATCCGCGTCGGCAGCGGGAGTCGCGCCCCCAGCCCCTCGAACAGGGTGGCGAACGTCGGGATGACCTTCCAGAGGATGATCCAGACGACGCCGATTGCGATGAGGATGACGGCGATCGGATAGACCATGGCGGACCGAACCGCCGCGCGCAGCTTGACGATCTTCTCGATGTACTGGGAGAGCCGCTGCAGGATCGTGTCGAGGATACCTCCCGACTCGCCGGCGGCCACCATGTTGGCGTAGAGGTCGTCGAACGCCTTAGGGTGCTTCCGGAGCGCGTCGGCCAGGGTCGAGCCCGACTCCACGTCCTGACGGACCTGGAACAGGATCTTCTGGAAGGTCCGGTTCTCCTGCTGCGAGCCCAGGATCTCCAGGCACTGGACCAGCGGCAAGCCGGCGTCGATCATCACCGAGAACTGCCGCGTGAAGATCGCGATCTCCTTTCGGCTGATGCCGCCGCCGAACTTCGGGAGCGCGAACTCCTTGCCTTTCTCCGTGACCGCGGTGACCATGATCTGCTGCTTGCGCAGCGCGGCGATCACGGCGTCCTTGGTCTCCGCCACCAGGACCCCTTCCTGGATCTTTCCGGCCCGGGTCTTCCCTTTCCAGGAGTAGTTGGGCATCTTCGGTTCCTCCTCGAACGCGGCGTCAGCGCCGTGCGGCCGGCCCGCGCTGGGCGGCGGCGGCGACGGTGGTGGGGGTGTGGATCAGGCCCGCCCCCCGGTTGATCATCTCCTGCAGCTCGTCGGGGTTTGAGGTCATGGAGATCGCCAGCTGCAGGGTGATCTGCTTCTTGAAGTAGAGCGTGGCCAGGGACTGGTTGAAGGTCTGCATCCCGAAGTGCGTCTGCCCGGTCTGCATCGCGGAGTAGATCTGGTGGACCTTGTCCTCCCGGATCAGGTTGCGGATGGCGGAATTGGGAATCAGGATCTCCATGGCCAGGACGCGCCCGTGGCCGTTGGCGCGGGGAAGCAGCGCCTGGCACATGATCCCCTCGAGCACGAACGACAGCTGCGCACGGATCTGGGACTGTTGGTGTGCGGGGAACACGTCGATGATCCGGTTGATGGTCTGCGCGGCGGAGTTGGTGTGGAGGGTCGCGAAGGTGAGGTGGCCGGTCTCCGCGATGCGCAGCGCGGACTCGATCGTCTCCAGGTCCCGCATCTCGCCGATGAGCACCACGTCCGGGTCCTGACGAAGCACCGAGCGCAGGGCATTGGCGAACGAGTGGGTGTCCGCGTGCAGCTCCCGCTGGTTGACCAGGCACTTCTTGTGGGAGTGGAGGTACTCGATGGGGTCCTCGATCGTCACGATGTGCTCGTGCCGCTCGGCGTTGACCTTGTCCAGCATCGCCGCAAGCGTCGTGGACTTGCCCGAGCCGGTGGGGCCCGTGACCAGGATCAGCCCTCGGGGCTTCTCGCACAGGTCGGAGACGATGTCCGCCAACCCCAGGTCCTTGAAGGTCCTCATCTCCCATGGGATGGTCCGGAACGCCCCCGCCACGGCGCCCCGCTGGAAGAACACGTTGGCCCTGAATCGCGCGAGGCCCTTGACGCCGAAGGAGAAGTCGAGCTCCAGCGTCTCCTCCAGCCGGTGCTTCTGGTTGTCGGTGAGCACGCTGTACACGAGCTGCTTCGTCTCGGACGCGGTGAACGGAGGGAGCTGCAGCGGGACCATCTTCCCGTCGATCCGGATCTGGGGGGGCGAGTTCGTCGTGATGTGCAGATCGGTTCCCCCCTGGTCCACCAGGGTCTTGAGCAGCTGGTGCATCGTGACGCCCATGACACCTCCTCCGGAACGGCGGTCGCCGGCGCGAAGCGGAGCGGCGATCGCTAGAGCACGGTCTCCCGGACGACTTCCTCGACGGTGGTCTGGCCCTCGCGGAGCTTCTGCAGGCCGGAGGCGCGTAGGGAGAGCATTCCCTCGTCGATCGCCTTGCGCTTCAGCTCCATGGCCGAGGCGCCCGAAAGGATCAGCTCGCGGATCTCGTCGGTGATCTCCATGACCTCGAAGAGGCCGAGGCGACCCCGATAACCGGTGTTGTTGCAGTTGGCGCAGCCCTTTCCCTTGAACAGCTTGAGGCGCGGCGCCTCTTCGAGCGAGAACCCCACGTCCACCAGGGCCTGGGTGGGCATGTGGATCTCGTCCTTGCATTCCTTGCAGATCTTTCGCACCAAGCGCTGGGCGCAGATCAGGTTGACCGAGGTCGCCACGAGGAAAGGCTCGATCCCCATGTTCATCAGCCGGTTGATGGTCGAGGGTGCGTCGTTGGTATGGAGGGTGGACAGGACCAGGTGCCCGGTGAGCGCCGCCTTGACCGCGATTTCCGCGGTCTCGAAGTCGCGGACCTCGCCCACCAGGATGATGTTCGGGTCCTGGCGAAGGAACGACCGCAGCGCGGTAGCGAAGTTCAGGCCGATCTGCTCCTTCATCTGCACCTGGTTGATCCCGTGCAGATTGAACTCCACCGGGTCTTCCGCCGTGATGATGTTCGTCTCCGGCGTGTTCACCCTCGCGATGGAGGAGTAGAGGGTGTTGGTCTTGCCGGAGCCCGTGGGACCGGTCACCAGGACCATGCCGTACGGCTTCAGGATCGACCGCTCGAACTTCAAGAGCGACTCCGGCTCGAAACCGAGCCGGGTCATGTCCAGCACCAGATTGTCCTTGTCGAGGAGCCGGAGCACGATCTTCTCCCCGAACAGCGTGGGGAGCACCGAGACTCGGTAGTCCATCTCCTTCGTCTTCCCCTGGAGCTTCATCTTGATCTTGATGCGCCCGTCCTGGGGGAGCCGCTTCTCGGAGATGTCCAGCTTGGCCATGATCTTGAGGCGGCTGGTGATGGCGTCCTTGAGCTTGAGCGGCGGGTGCATGATCTCGTACAGGACGCCGTCGATCCGGAACCTCACCCTGAAGTCCTTCTCGTACGGCTCGATGTGGATGTCGGAGGCGCTCTTCTTGATCGAGTCCGTCAGGATGATGTTCACGAGGCGGACGACCGGCGCCTCCTCGGTCGCGGCCTCGAGCTGGTGGACGTCGATCTCCTCCTCGTCCTCCAGAAGCTCGAGTGCCTCGGCCTCCGCCTCGGCCATCTCGTCCATGACCTTCTTGAGCTCGAGGGCGTGGGTCGATCCGTAGTACTTCTCGATCGCCTCGCGGATCGCGATTTCGCTGGCCACCACCGGCTCGACCGTGTAGCCGGTCATGAATCGGATGTCGTCCATGGCGAAGACGTTCGTGGGGTCCGCCATGGCGATGGTCAGCGTCGCCCCCGTTCGATTGACGGGCAGGACGAGGTACTTCTGCGCCACCTCGGAAGGGATCAGGTTGATCACCGACTCGTCGATCTCGAAGTGGCGGAGGTTGATCGAAGGGACGCCGTACTGTTCGGAGAGCAGCTGCGTGATCTCGTCTTCCTTGACGTATCCCAGTTTGACGAGGTTGTAGCCGAGCTTCCCCCCGTTTTTCTTTTGGGCCTCGAGCGCCTCCTGAAGTCGGTCCTGGGTGATGAGACCGGCCTTGAGGAGCATTTCTCCCAGTTTGACCGCCATCGACCCTCAGGCCCCCTTGACGCCGTGCCGGGCGCACATTGCCAAATACTCAATGTGCACTACATGAATATGCAATATCATCAACGTACATCTAGACTTCTTACCGAAGTCATCCCGAATGTAGGTTCCGTGAAAATAATTGTCAAGGAAGCCACCTGGGTGACAAATTCCAACACTTACAGGCGGGTTTCCGGGGTTATTTCCGGAGATTCCGGGATCTCCAACCGTCGGAGGGCGCGGGACTTATCTGAGAAGCTGACGGTCTCAGCGACGCTCGTCGCGGCGGGATCGGCGGGAGCGACGGAGGCGTCAGGCAGCGGGGCTCTTCTTCGCGGGGGCGAAGCGCTCCATGAATCGGGTGGACACCCGGCCGCGAACGAAATCCTCGTCGGTGAGGATCCGCTGGTGCATCTTGACGTTGGTCTTGATTCCCTCGACGACGAACGATTCCAGCGCTCGTCGCATCCTGAGAATCGCTTCTCCCCTCGTGTTCCCGTGTGCGATCACCTTCGCGATCATCGAGTCGTAGTGCGGCGGAACCACCGCCTCGGCGTAGCACGCGGTGTCCACGCGGATTCCCGGCCCTCCCGGGAGGTGGAGCGACCGGATCTTCCCCGGACTCGGCGTGAAGGTGTCCGGATCCTCGGCGTTGATGCGGCACTCGATCGCGTGACCGGACACCGCGACCTCTTCCTGCATGAACGAGATCGGCTCACCCGCGGCGATCCGGATCTGCTCTTTGATCAAGTCGATCCCCGTCACCATTTCGGTGACGGCGTGCTCGACCTGGATGCGCGTGTTCATCTCGATGAAGTAGTAGTCCCCCCGGTCGTCGAGCAGGAACTCGACCGTCCCTGCGTTCACGTAGCTCGCCGCCCGGGCCGCCTCGAGCGCGGTAGCGGCCATCCGGACTCGGAGCGGCGCGTCGAGCGCCGTCGAGGGGGACTCCTCCAGCAGCTTCTGGTGCCGGCGCTGGATCGAGCACTCTCTCTCGAACAGGTGCAGTAGGTTCCCGTGCGTGTCGCCCAGGACCTGGAATTCCACGTGCCTCGGGTCCGGCAGGTACTTCTCGAGGTAGACGTCGGGGACGCCGAAAGCGGCCCCGGCCTCCGAGCGCGCAGCATCGAGCATGCGCCCCATCTCGGCGGGCGTCGGGACGATCCGCATTCCCCTGCCGCCGCCACCCGCGGAGGCTTTGATCAGCAC
>JAIQFR010000138.1 GCA_020073205.1 Terriglobia bacterium | reverse complement strand
GGGCGTCGCCGACCGTCACGCTCCCGCCCGAGACCGAAAGCACCACGGCGCCGCCGACGCCCTTCACCGTGGTGGCGAGGTCGTGGCCGCGCACGGCGACGTCGGAGGTCGCCTGCGAGACGTTGACGCTCCCTCCTTCGAGCTGCACGGCGAGAGATCCGCCGATCCCCGTCGCGTCGAGACGGTCCTTCTGGCCCTGGACTTCCACCGCCCCGTCGATCCCGGAGACGCCGATCACGGCCCCGTCGAGCTTCAGCACGACCCTCATCCCCGGCGGAACCCAGACTTGCAGCACGCCGGGCACCACGCGGGCGCCTTCGGGCGGGACGATGCGGAACCCTCCGGTCTCGAGCCAGACGGCGACCGGAAGGGGCGACTTCGTCTCGCCCCCGTACTCGCTCTTGTACCAGATCTTCCCCTGGACGCCGGCGACGATGTCGATCTCCCCCTGCACCTTCTCGATGGTGAGCCTGGACTCGTCGGTCACCTCGTACGCCCCGGATGCGTCCTCGTCCAGGAGCGCGGGCTCCTTCGCCGCCCGGACCGCCGAAACCGCGAGCAGCGCCGGGAGCGCCGCGACGATCCACCGCGGCACCTTTCCCATCGTCGACATCAGGCCTCCTCCCCGCCGCCCGCGGGCCCCCCGAGCGCCACGCGCGCCGCCTCCTGCTCCGCCTGCTTCCGGCTCGCGCCGCGGCCCGCGCCCAGCACCTCGCCGTCGAGCAGCACCTCCGCCTCGAACTCGCGGGAATGCGCCGGCCCGTGGGCCGCGACCACCCGGTAACTTGGCGTCTGGCGCGTCCGGGCCTGCACCCTCTCCTGGAGCCGGGTCTTGTAGTCCTCCGCGGCCCGGTCGCTCTTCCTCGCGGACTCGAGCTCCCGGGCCAGGTGCCGCGCGACGAACGATCGCGCGGCGCGGATCCCGCCGTCCACGTAGACCGCGCCCAGCACCCCTTCGAACGCGTCGGCCAGGAGGGAGGGCTTCTCGCGCCCTCCGGTGCTCTCCTCGCCGCGCCCGAGCCTGAGCGCCTCGCCCAGGCCGATGCGACGCGCCGCCAGCGCCAGTGCCTCGCTGCGCACCACCGACTGCTTCCGCCGTGTGAGCACCCCCTCGTCGGCGAGGGGATCGTGCCTCAAGAGCCAGTCGGCCACGAAGAAGCCGAGCAAGGCGTCCCCGAGGAACTCGAGCCGCTCCCAGTCCTCGCCGGGCAGGGACTTCCCCTCGTGCGCCCCGGAGCGATGGGTCAGCGCGCGGAGCAGGAGCGCTCCGTCCTTGAACCGGTAGCCGAGCCGGGCCTCGAGGTCGCCCCGTTCCCCCAGCGCATCGCCGCGGCCGCTCAACGGCCGCCTCCCTCAGGGGGCGGTTCGGCCACCGCGTCCGACACCTTCTCGTACTCTCGCCTCGGCCTCGCGTCGGGCTCGAACCGCTGCCCGTCGCGCTCGACCGTGAACGCGGAGAGCTTGATTCCCCCCGGCTCGACCC
Organism: Terriglobia bacterium; assembly: GCA_020073205.1. Classification (NCBI taxonomy): domain Bacteria; kingdom Pseudomonadati; phylum Acidobacteriota; class Terriglobia; species Terriglobia bacterium. The sequence goes on along the minus strand of JAIQFR010000138.1, from coordinate 7,631 downwards.
GAAGCTCGTCGACGTAGTGGAACGGCTTCCTCGCCGGGTCGGCCGGGGATCCCTCGCACGTGACCCTGAGGTGGCCCGTCGCCTCATCCGTGTCGGTCCGGAAGACGAGGTCGTAGGTCTTCGCGCCGTCCTGGTCCTCCTCGCCGCGCCCGTCCCACCCGGACAGGATCGCGAACGACCGGTCGGCGGAGCGGACGCCGACCCGCGTCCGCCACGAGGTGCCGTCGCGGACGATCGCGAGAGTCGAGCGAATCCTCTCGTTCCCCTGGGTCCACGTGCCGGCGTACCCCGTGTCGGTCACCTTCGCCTTCCCGCCGCAGCCGGCGACGAGCGCCGCGCTCAACACCATCCCCGCGATTCCGGCGACGGTGACGGCGTGGTGCGGCGCTTCTCGCATGGCGCTCCCCGAGATTCTAGGACGAAACCACCCGGCGGCGCCGGTGGGGGCGGTACACTACCACCCCGATGGCGCCCCGCGGTCCCGGTCCGACGCTCTCCCTGGCGATCGTCGTCGCGGTGGCGGTTTCCGTCTACGCCACCTCGCTCCCCAACGGGTTCGTCCTCGACGATTCGACCGTCGTCGAGCAGAACCCTCTGGTGACGTCGCACGCCTTCGGCCGCATCCTCGCCGCGCCCTATCACTACGGCCCTAGGGAGACGGTCCCGACCGGGCTCTATCGCCCCCTCACGACGCTGAGCTTCGCCATGGAGCACGCCGCGGCGGGGCTCAGGCCGCTCCTCTACCACGCCGACAACGTGGCGCTCAACGCGGCGGTGTCGGTCCTGGTCCTCCTCACCGGCCTGGCCCTTGCGCTGCCGCCGGGCGCGGCGCTGGCCGGCGCGCTGCTCTTCGCCGTCCACCCGGCGCACTCCGAGGCGGTCGCGAACGTGTCGGGGCGCGCGGAGCTGCTCGCGGCCGCGTTCTTCCTCCTCGCGCTCCTCGCGTTCGCGCGGGGCCGGGAGCCGGACGGCCGCGTGCGCCTCCTCGCCCTCGTCGCCGCGGCCGCGCTCTCGCTCCTCGCGATGCTCTCGAAGGAGCATGCGGTGACGTTCGTCGGAGTGGCCGCGGCGTGGGAGATCCTGGTGCGCCGCGGGCCGTCGGAATCGCTCCCGGTCTTCCTCCGCGCCCGGCGGGCCGAGCTGTCGAGGACGCTCCTCGTGCTGCTCCTCCCGGTCGCCGCCTATCTCGTCCTCAGGCGAGCGGTGCTCGGCGGACTCCTCCTCCCCCCGGCATCGGTCACCGCGATCGAGAATCCCGCCGCAGGGCTCCCGCCGATCGCGCGCTCCTTGGCCGCGCTCGCGGCCGCCGGCCGCTACGCTCTCGTCCTCGTCTTCCCCCGGGTGCTGTCGCCGGACTACGGCTTCGCGGAGACCGCGGAGGTTCGCTCGCCGCTCGATCCCTGGCTCCTCCTCGGCCTCCTCGCCGCGGCCGCGCTCGCGGTCGGTCTTCTCGTCGCCTGGCGCCGGTCGCGTGCCGCGGCGTTCCTCCTCCTCCTCGCGGCGCTCCCGTTCGCGCCGGTCTCCAACTTCCCGTTCGCCATCGGCACGATCATGGCGGAGCGTCTCCTCTACCTGCCGTCGGTGGGGCTGTGCCTGCTCGCGGGAGCGGCGTGGCCCGCGCTCGTGCGACAGCTCGGCCGCGCGTCCGCGCTCGCGCTCGCCGCGGTCCTCCTGGTCGGAGGATCGATTCGCACGGTGGGGGCGAACCTCGCGTGGCACGACGAGTTCTCGCTCTGGTCCCGCGCCTACGATGCCGCGCCGCGGAGCGTGAAGGTCCTCGGGAACCTCGCGGTCGAGCTGGCCATGAGGGGCCGCCTCGACGAAGCCCGGCAGCTCCTCGAGCGCGCGGTCCTGCTGGCCCCCGACTTCGCGCCGAATCGGATCAACCTGGCGGGAGTGCTGCTCAAGTTGGGGAATCTCGACGCGGCCGAGGCCGAGGTCCGGCACGTCCTCGACCGAGAGCCGGGCGAGCCGGCCGCCCTGCTCCAGCTCGGGGCGATCCGGTCGAAGCGCGCCGGGGTCAGGCGTGCTACGTCCCCGGGGACTCCCGGGAATCCTCCCGCGCCGCCTTGACGAAGCGGACGTCGCCGTTCGCGGCGAGCCCGGAGGATCTCACCGCCCCGCGACCGGAGGCACGCCGCCCACTCCGTCGGCGACCTTGTCGAGCGATCGCATGGGCCGCGCCGATCCGGTGAACTTCTGCCCGTCCCGCTCGACCGTGTACGACCAGAGGACCTTCCCGCCCGGCTCGACCACCAGCTCGTCGAGGTAGTGGGTGTCGACCTTCTCCGGCAGGAGGCGCCTCTCGGTGCTCTCGATCATCAGATGGCCGGTTGCCGGATCGAGCCGTGGCGAGAACTCGTAGGTGGCCATCTTCTCGCCGTTGAGCCGCTCCTCGCACCGCCCGTACCAGTCGCAATCGACCTTGAACTTCCCGTCGTACGAGGTCTTCCTCCACCGGAAGAAGTACCGGTCACCGGATTTCGCGATGGAGACGATCGACACGTTGCGGTCGTTCCCCCTCGACCAGGTCCCCAGGTAACCCGTGTCGCTGGCTTTCGGGCGCACGGTGCAGGCGAGGGAGGCCAGGATGCAGAAGGCGGTCAGAAGCACCGGGGCTCGTCTCACGATGTCCACCTCGGCGCTCGGGAGCCGTGTCCCGATGGCGTCCAGGAGCGTCCGGACGGCCGCCACGAGCGCGATCGGGAACTGGGCGAGCCCCCCCCCCGGGGGGCGTGGGGGACCCGAGCGCGATCTCTCCTGAAGGAACTATGAGAATTCCGCTTCACGACCCGACTCATCGGTTCAGCCCGTCCTCGACGGCTCATCGCGCTCTCGGCTTGATCTTCCCGACCTCGTCCCGGAAGCCGGGGATCGCCCTGAGCGGCGCCAGCATCGGCTCGCTTTCCAGCAGGTCGCGATCGTCGTACCCCGCAGCGATCGCCTTGGCCAGGGCGTCCCGAGCGCCGGCCGCGTCGCCTGAGCCCGCCAACGAGACGGCGCGAACGACCTGGAACGAGGGGGTCTCGGCCGCCTTCGTGTCGCGGAGCGCGATCTCTACGGCCTTGAGCGCGTCCGCGTACTTGCGCGACGCAACGAGGGCGACCGCCAGACGGTAGCTGAGAGCGGTCTCCCCCGGATGCTCCCCGAGGGCGGAGCGGAACACATCGACCGCTCTCCGAAGATCGCCCTTGAGCACCTCGATCTCTCCGTCGAGGATCCGGCCCGGGACGTATTCGGGGTAACGGGCCACGAGATCCGCGGCGAGCCGTGTGGCGGTCGTTAACTCCTCGAGGCGGGCCGCCGCCAGCACCGCCTGCTCGAGGGCGTAGCGATTCGCCGGATCGGCCTTCAGGATCCCCTGACACAATTCCAGCGCCCCGCGATACTCCTTCGCGGTCATCGCGTCCCTGATCGACAGGAGCGCCCCCTCGAGGTGGACGAGGGTGCGAGGGTCGGGTCCCCCTCTTGTCGCGGTCGTGACGGTGCCCCCGACGTACCCGAGGCTAGCGAGCCGCTCCAGAGCGTCGCGGTCGAGCGGCGCCGCGGTGGTCTCGGGCCGTGCGCTGGTCTTGGCCCACTCGGCGACATCCGCCGCGAGCACGGCGCCGAGATCGTCCGCGACCTGTCGATCGAGGAGGAAACGGTTGTTGGCCTCGCCCGGATCTTCCGCGATGTCGAACAGCTCCGGGGACGTCGCGCGCGTGTATTTCCACCGGCCGCGAAGCAGTCCCTCGAGCGGGCTCCAGCCGTAGAGAAGCGACCCCACGACGCTCTCGAAGTAGATGCTGCGGGCGGGCAGGCTGCCGCCCCGGAGCGCTGGCCGCAGGCTGATACCGTTGACCCCCTGAGGCACGCTCGCTGCCGCGAAGTCGAGGATCGTCGGCGCGACGTCCACCAGCGAGATGGGCTCGCGCACGACGCGCACGGTCCCCTGCCCCGGTGCCTTCACGATCAAGGGAACATGAAGGGTACTCTGATACACGAGATCGGCATGCTGCTTCTCCCCGTGCTCGTAGAGGCCCTCGCCATGGTCGCCGGCGACCACGATCAGCGTCGCGTCCCAGAGCCCCATCTCCCGGAGCGCGGAGAAGACCTTCCCGATCTCCCGGTCGGCGTAAGCGATCTCGCCGTCGTACGGACGGTCCCTGAACTGCGACGAGAACGGGAACGGAGGCTCGTACGGGAAGTGGGGGCTGTAGTAGTGGAGCCAGAGGAAGAAACGTCCTTTGCCGCGCGCGTGAAGCCACTCGATTCCCAGCCGTGTCACGTCCTCGGCGCTTCGCTCCGTGCTCGGCGGGAGGTCTTTCGCGCCCGGCTCGCTGAAGAGGTCCTGGTAGGACGCGAATCCCCTCTCGAGCCCGCTCCCGGCGTGGACCGGATACGCCGCGGGGACCGCGCCGGTCGCCCAACCGGCGTCGCGGAGGATCTCGGCCACCGTGCGGCTCGAAGGCCCGAGGCGGAACATCCCGTTGTACCGGACGCCGTGGACCGGGGGATAGCTCCCGGTGAACATCGAGGCGTGGGACGGCAGCGTCACCGGTGCCGGCGCGATCGCAAGATCGAACCGCGTGCCGACTCCGGCGAGCGCGTCGAGGCTCGGCGTCGAGGCGGGCCGGTACCCGTAACAGCCGATTCGGTCGGCCCGCGTCGTGTCGAGCGTGACGAGGAGGATCCCCCTCGTGTCCGGCGCCCGGCCGCATCCACCGAGCAGGACCGGCACGGCCATCGCGATCGCGGCGGCCGCTACGACGATCCCTCGTGGGATCATCGCCCGTGGGCCTTGAGGAACTCGGCCCACTTCGGATCCGGCCGAACCGACGAGAGATCGGGGTCGCGCTCGATCCAGGACCAGTTCCTGTAACCCGCGTCCACCGCCTCGCGAAGGTGCTCCATCGCCCCGTTGGGGTCCTTCTGCAGCGCACGAACGCACGCCAGGTCGTAGTAGACCTCGGGCTCGACCCTGCCCAGCGAGACCGTGGCGTCGAGGAGGGCTTGCACCTTCGCGTAGTCCTTCGCGAGCCACCAAGCGTGTGCGGCCCAGTGCAGCGACTCCGGCCGCTCGGGATAGGACGCGAGGAGTCGCGAGGCGACTGTCGCGGCGGTGTCCTTCTGCTCGAACGAGACGGCGACCTGGATCCGGTGCGTGAGGGCGGCGAAGTTGTCGGGCAGGCTCTTCTCGATCTCCTCGAACTCCGCTGCCGCCTTCCGAGGCCCTGGGCCCGCCGCGAGCTGGCGGAGCGCCAGGATCTTCTCGATGATCCCATTCCGTCGCTCTGGCGCGGGCGCCGTCATGGGCGCCTCGCGACCCAGGACGACGCCGGCGTCGAGCACCTCCTGGCGCATCTCGGGCGACAGCCGGAGATTCCGTGGCATGGCCGGACGTGCCGCCGCCGCCGCCTTCGCGCCGTCCTGCGACGGGGACGGATCGGACAACGCCGTCGAGTCGAAGGCCCTCCAACCCGCCGCTCGCTCTTCGACCGCCGTGAGCGGCGGCCAGGCAAGCTGGTCGTCGGGTGCCCAGGTCCAGGCGAACCGCGTCCTGGCGGGCGCGGCCCGCGCCTCCCCGCGAAGGTCAATTCCCTCGGCCCGGCCGCCCAGCCGGCCGTTCGCCAGTGCCCCCAGGGTCGCCGCCACGTCCGGGAGCCACACCTTCCGCTCGTCCCTCTGACCCTTCGAGCGGAGCGACTCGGCTCCGGGACCGGCCCACACGAGGGGCACGCGGAGCGTCGCGGCGTCGAGCCAGAACGAGCCGCCCAGCGCCCCGTCCTCGCCGAGGTGCGTTCCGTGCGTCCCGACCACCAGGATCTCGGTCCCCCCCGAGCGCCCGGCCTTCTCGATCGCGTCCTCGATCTGGCCGATCGCCTTGTCCGTCGCCGGGAGCCAGGCCCGGTAGACCTTGTCGGGCCCCTCGGCGCCTCTACGACCTGTCGCCCACTGCATGTCGGCAAGGTGCACCCAGGCGAACAGCGTCTTTTCCTTGCCAAGGCCGGAGATCCACTTCGCGAAGTTCCCCGCGGCGCTCTCGCCCCGGGAGGCCCGCGGAAGGTAGCGCGCCGGCCCGACCGCGTCGTCGTCCGGCCCGTCGAACAGGCCGAAGCCGCGGTCGAAGCCGGCGGAATACGAGGCGAACGGGGTCGTGACGAACGCAGCCGTCTCGTGCCCCGTCGCCTTGAACAGGCTCGCGACCGTGGTCGCGTCCGCGGGAAGGCGGTCGGTCACGTCGTCCCTGACGCCGCTCCGGTCGGGCGCCAGGCCCGTCATGATCGTGGCGAGCGAGGGGCGGGCCATCGGGCAAACCGTGGCGGCGTCCTCGAACACGACGCCGCGCGCGGCGAGACGGTCGAGGCCGGGCATCGGGACGTCGCCGCCGTAGGTCGAGAGGAGATCGGGCCGGATCGCCTCGACCGTGACCAGGACGACGCTCCGCGGAGGCCCGGACGCGGCGCCGCCGGCGCCGGTCCCGTTCGGTGAAGGCCCGCACCCGGGCGCGATCGCGAGCAGAAAAGAGATGGCCGCGAGCACGATTCTTCGCATGATGAGATCTTAGACGAGCGGAGCGCGAAGGACAACGCGCGGCTCATACGAAAGGGCCGCGGGGTTGCCCCCGCGGCCCTTTCTCGTCTTGCTCTCTGAGATCAGCCGAGATCAGTGATTCTTCGGCTTCTTTTCCTTGACCGGCGGGATCGCCAGGCCCGAGTTGCACCGCACCTGGGTCGGCTCGCCTACGTAGTCGCTCAGCACGGCCGCGCCATCGAGCTCGAGCTGGACGGCCAGGTAGAGGTCCTGGCTCCCTGAGGCCGGGCAGGTGAACTGGAAGCCCGTGAGCGGACCACCGGCGGCGCCGGTCGTCCTCAGGGTGGTGTTGGTCCACCCGCTCGCGAGCGGCGACGGCGGCGCACCGTTGTTTCCAAGCGCGCTCAGCAGCCGCATGCCGGTGATCGTGGTGGAAGCCAGCACCCCGTTATTCCCCCAGAACGTCCGGCTGGGAGAGTCGGTCAGCGTGCTAATGTCCGGCATGGTCACGTTCATGGTCAGGACCGAGCCTGCCTTGCCGGTCACGGCGACGCCCGGATGGGGCAGCCGATTCATGTGGAAGCCGTTGGTCGACGTCTCGGTGTAATCGAAGCTCATCGAGCTGACGAGCCCCTCGGTCACGCGGGCTACGGCAAAGTACGCGCCACGCCCATCGGTCGCCGGGCTCTGGATCAGGGTGATCAGGTCGCCGGCCGGGCAGCCGGTCACGGTCTCATCGCCCAGGAAAAAGTACATTATGTGGTCCGGGCCGAACGGAAGGAGCCACAACGCGGCGGTGGCGGTCCCCTCGTTGGCCGAGGTGCGGGCGCCGGCCTGCCAGAACCGGCCGATCACGTCGGGCGTATCCACGACGGCGCCGGACATGAACGTGTACTGGTAGGGGCGCTGATCCGAGAGCTGGCCCATGGTCTTGCCCGGGTTGCAATTTGCCGAAACCGGGCTCGTAGCGGCAAGGAGCAGCACCGCCACGCCAAGCACCGCAAAGAGTCTCATCGCTTTCGTCATGATTACTTATCCTCCCCCTGGCTCAATAGTGGGACGGTACGTAGTTGACCGTCGTCTTCATCCGGATGTAGTAGGCCTCGCCCGGGGTC
>JAIQFR010000137.1 GCA_020073205.1 Terriglobia bacterium | reverse complement strand
AGATGACTTCGATTTGACCGCCCGTCTCCCGGAAGCCAACCAGCATATTGTCGTAAAAACGTTTCGCATAGTACTGCAAGGCCTTCCAGCGCCCGAAGTAGTCAACGCTGGACCAACTGACAGCCGGCCAACAGTCATCGAACTGCCAAAACAGCGATCCCATTGAACGGGGCATGTTCTGCCTCAAATTCTCAGCCTCAATCTTGATGGCCTGCGCCTGAAGAACCTGGCTCAAGTAGACAAGGGATTCAAAATCTTTTGGCCGGGGGTAGTAACGAAGTATGTAATTCAGGATCCTTTGATTTCCTTTTGGGTCCTTCTGGTGGGCCAGAAGTGACGGTGAGTTAAGACTAAGATTCTCGGGACGGGCAAACGATTCCAACGTGTCGATGACAGGAAGCGACTGGAATCCATACTCACTCAAGAAACGAGGAGTATGTTGCAGAAAAGCCTCAATCGGGAGGTCTGCGTGCCAAACTCCCCAGAAGTGGACATCGCCGACCTTTTCGGAATGTGGTGGATCATCTTGGTTGGAACTGGGCGAACTGGGCCAATAGGGACGAACTGGGTCCAGTCTCGCACAGATTTCCTGCAGGGTTTCATGGAACAACCGCTGATAATTCTCCCAGAATTGAGCAGGGTATTTCTTCCTCCAGCCCCAATCGAACCATCCGGTTTCAATCTCATTGTTTCCGCACCATAGCGCCAGGCAAGGGTGGTTTCTCAATCGTGTGACGTTGTCTATAGCCTCCTGCCGGACGTTTTCAAGGAAAGCTTCGTCTGCTGGATATAATGTGCAGGAAAACATGAAATCCTGCCAGACAAGCAGGCCCATTTCATCACAAAGGTTGTAGAATTCGTCGTCCTCGTAGATCCCCCCACCCCAGACGCGGATCAGGTTCATGTGGGTATCCCGGCAGGAGCGGAGAAGATTCCGGTAACGATTTCCCGTCATGCGACTGGGAAAGGAGTCGGCAGGAATCCAATTTGTACCCTTGGCAAAGATCGGCCGGCCATTGACGACAAATTCAAAGCTCTTTCCCCATGAATCGGCCTGCTGGCGGAGTTCGACTGTCCGCAAGCCGATTTTGACAGTGGACCGATCCACAACCTTCCTCCAGCGGACTGAAGCTCGGGAGCGAGATCGACCAGGACGCGGTGAAAGCCGCGGCCAGGAAGCTCGCCGACTCGGGGGTGTTCGCGGAGGTCGGTTACGTCTTCACGCCGTCGGCCGAGGGGGCGACCGTGGAGTTCCGCGTCAGCGACGGCAAGAAGTTCGTTCCGTGCCGATTCGACAACTTCGTCTGGCTCGCTGACGACTCGATTCGCGACGCGCTGGCTTCCCGCGTTCCGCTGTTCAAAGGCGATCTGCCGTACGCGGGCACCCTGCAGGACGACGTGCGCGACGTCCTCTCGACCCTCCTCGAGGAGCGCGGTCTTCCGGGCACGGTTCGGGTCAGCCTCGTTGGAGACGAACAGAAGGGCATCGAGGCGGTCCAGTTCCGGGTTGAAGGGGTCAAGATCCGAATCCGTCGCCTCGACTTCCCCGGGGCCCGAGAGATCGATCCCGCGGTCCTCCAGGAAGCCGTCAAACCCCTCCTGGGCACCGATTACGACCGGTCGTTCCTCAACGCCTACCTCGCGAGGAACGTTGCCACGCGCTATCTGGAGCGGGGGTTCCTCCGCGCGGGGTTGGCGGATCCCACGGCGACGCCGATCCCGGGCGATCCGGGCGAGATCGCCGTCGCGGTCGCGGTCGCGGTCCGCGAGGGCCGGGCTTACCACGTCGCCGAAGTCCGATGGGTGGGTGGAGGTGTGATCGGGGAGAAGGAGCTGGCGAAGCAGGTCCACGTCGCTCCAGGGAACCCCGCCAACTCGCTGGTGCTCTCGAAGGACCTCGCGGGGATCCGCCAGGTGTGCGATGCGCACGGCTACCTGCGGTGCGACGTCGCCTTCGATACGATTTTCGACGACGAGGCGGGAACGGTGGTCTACGAGATCAAGGTCCACGAGGGCGAGCTCTACCGGATGGGGAAGCTTGATATCGAAGGGGTAGAGCCGGACCGGGTCGAGGTGCTCCGGAAGATCTGTCGGCTCAAGGAAGGCGACCCGTTCGACAAGTCCTACTGGGCGTCGTTCGTGCCCGAGGTCGGCTCCCGTCTCCCCGCGACCCCGGAGGGACGGACGGTCGGACTGAAGCAGACCATCGACGACCGGAAGAAAACGGTGGACGTCACGGTGACCATCAAGGCGAGAACTCGAACGTAGACTCGCGCGGTCCGCCTCGGTGTCCCTCCCATCCGGCGAGGCGGGCGGCGGCGGCTCCCGGGGAGCCGGTCAGGGCAGTTCGACGCGCGCTTCCGCCTGGGAACCGTCGACCATCGAGACGGTCACCGCCGCGCTCTTTCCCGCGGAGGTCACGGTCACGTCGTAGAGTCCTCCCGCGAGGGCCGACGGGTCGCGGCGCCGGACGCGTCGGTTCTCACCTGGTTCAGGTAGCGGACCATGTCGCTGCCGAGGAACGGCGGGTGCGGCCGCGCGTCCACGAGCGCGTCCGCGATCGGCTTGCCGTTGGCTTCGACGACGAGGACGCGGAGGGTCGCTCGGGCGCCGGATGCCATGACGACCTCGTTCGAGCCCGCGGGGTCCGGGCACCGGGAGGAAAATCGGTGTGTGTGGAGGGTTTCGGGGTAGAGGGCGAGGGTGACTTGGCGTTCCAGTACCGGACGCTGCCGCGGATTCGCAGCTTCGAGCTCCTATCCCCTGGCAGGCCGCGCGCTCGGTCGCTTTGCCCTTCCCTCTCCCTCCCTACAACGACAGCCGCTCGCTCCTCGCCCAGTAATCGAACCCCTCCGCCAGTTGCTCGAACGACTCGATGGCGTAGAGCAGCGGCTGGAGGTGCCAGACGTCGTAGTCCTGCTCCACGATCTCGCCGGGATCGAAAGGCCGCACCTCGACCGCGTCGGTCAGGCTGTGCTGCGCCTCCCTGAACGACGAGACGATCCCGTTCCCGTAGATCCTCATCCCCGCGGGCGTGAAGTACCCCTTCGCCCGGACTGGACTCGAGGCGCCATGGGACGCTATTCTCACGCTAGGAGTTTCGCATTCGGACCCGGGGAGGAGCCATGAGCACGCTCGATCTCATGCGGCAGCGTCGCGACGAGATACTTCGCATCGCGGCCAGACACGGCGCGCGCAATGTGCGGGTCTTCGGTTCCGTCGCACGGAACGCCGAGCGCGCCGACAGCGACGTGGATCTCCTGATCGAAGCGGGTCCGGAGACGACCCCATGGTTCCCCGCGGGGCTGATCGTGGACCTCGAGCCGGTGCTCGGGCGCCACGTGGACATCGTGACCGACCGAGGGCTGAACCCGCTCTTTCGCGAGCGCATTCTGTCGGAGGCGGTGGCGCTGTGAGCAACGATTCGATCCTGGTCCGTTACGTTCTGGAGTGCATCTCCCGGATCGAGGAGGATGCCTCCGAAGGCCGGGACGCCTTCTTCGCGTCGAGGAGAATCCAGGACGCCGTGGTCCGGAATCTGCAGATCATGAGCGAATCCGTGCAGCGGCTGTCCCTCGAGGCGAGGAATCTCACGCCGGAGGTCGATTGGCGTAGTCTCGCCGCGTTTCGAAACGTCCTCGTCCACGGATACCTCGGCCTCGACATGGAGAGGATCTGGAAGAGCGTGGAGGAAGACGTTCCGGACCTGAAGCGTTCCATGGTGGACTTGTCGGATCGGATCGGGGGATCGTAACGCCGGCAGCGTCTCGATCGTGCGGCTCGCCGTCGAGTCCCTGGTCCCGTTCTTCGACGTCATCGCATCCAACGCCCCGGCCGACCTCGGTATGCTCCCTCCAGTCCCGGACCCGGACAAGCCGGTTTCCCGCCGGCCGCCGTGGGCTGCCGACGTCGTGCAAGATGATTCTGTCCGGGCACCGGGAGGAAAATGGGTGTGGGTGATGGGCTTCGGGATAGAGGGGCGAGGGTGACATAGCATTCCAGTACCGGACGCTGCACGCGATCTTCCGCCAGACCTGCCGGTTCGGGTGCCACAAGGACACGCCGTGCCATGCCCGGCGAACCAGATAAAGAGAGAGGCGCCCACGGGCGCCTCTCTCTTCACAGGATGGACTTGCGCTTACTGGCCGACGACCAGCGCGTCGTCGAGGAACATGTTGTTCCCGTAAGCGCTGGTGGCGAGGAATCCCAGGTACACCGTGGAGCCCTTGTAGCTCGTGATGGTCACGGTGTGCTGCTTCCAGCCGGTGGAGCCGTCGTACCGGTTGATGGCCGAGCCCACGCTCGTCCACGTGGAGCCGTTGGTGGAGACCTGGGGCTGAATCTTGTCCGCGTACGTCGAGTAGCCGGTGTCGTGGTACATCCAGAAGGTCCACGTCACCGTCGTGTAGGTGCTCGCCACGGCGAAGCCGGAGGTCCGGTAGTACCGCGTGGCATTGCCGCTCGTCGCGTTGTAGCTGTTGAATTTGGCCATGTACGAGCCGCCGTGCACCGAGCACGTGGGGTAGGTGCCCGAGGTGACGAGGCTCCAGGTACCGGACGTCCCCGAGGTGTCCACCTGCGCCCAGCCGGTGCTGGCCTCGAAGCCGTTGGAGAAGAGCGTGACGGCGCCGCTGGCGGTTCCCGTGAAGTTCTTGCCGGTCACGTTGGCGCCGCTGATGGTCACCGACTGGTTGACGGGGCTGAAGGTGTACCCGGCCAGCGTGGGGGTCACCGTGTACGTGCCGTTGGCGAGGCCGGATAGCGTGTAGTTGCCGCTCGCGTCCGTCGTGGCCGAAGCGCCCGTGCAGGAAACCGCCACGCCCGAGAGGGCGCCGCCCGTGCTCTTCGTGATCGTGCCCGAGATGCTGTAGGTCGTGGTGGCCGTCGCCGTGAAGTTCTTCCCCGTCTGGTTGGCCCCGCTGATTGTGACGGCGAGGTTGACGGGGGAGAAGGTGTAGCCGCTCTTGCTCGGCGTCACCGTGTAGCTGCCGTTGTTCAGGCCGCTGAAGGTGTAGTTGCCGGAGGCGTCCGTGGTGGTGCTGGCGGTTGTGGCACCGGTCAAAGCCATCGATACGCCGGAAGCCGTTGCGCCGCTCACCGTGCCCGAGATGCTGTAGGTAGCCGCGGGCGGGTTGATGATCACGTCGTCCACGTACATGTAGGTCACCGTGGAGTCGGCGTAGCCGTCGTCGCGAACGGTGAAGAGGAGCCGGATCGTCGTGCCCGCGTAGGCGGCCATGTTGTAGGTCACCCGGGTCCAGGCGTTCTGGTTGTAGACTCCCTTGGCCAGCGGCGAGGCCAGCACCGTGCCGGACGTGTTGCAGATGTCCATCTCCTGCCAGTCGTAGCTGACGGTGTCGTTGTTCTGCGCGTAGTACCAGAAGGAGAGCGTGCCGCCGCCGGCGGGCACCGCCACGTTCTGGTAGAGGGTGCAGGTGGTGGCCGACCCGGTCGTGTTGTTCCCCAAGAGGTACGCCGAGTAGGTGCCGCCGTGCTTCTGGGCCGTGGAGGCCGTCGGGGCGAGAGTGCCTGCGCCGGTGCCCGCCGTCCAGCTGGAAAGGCTGCCGGTCTCGAAATCGCCGTTCACCACGCCGGAGGGAGGCGCGGAGGAGACGAAGTTGATCCCCGTGACGTTGGCGCCGCTGATCGTGACCGGCGTGCTGGTGGGAGAGAAGGTGTAGCCGCTCAGGCTCGGCGTCACGGTGTAGCTGCCGTTGCCGAGGCCGCTGAACGCGTAGGTGCCGCCCGCGCCCGTGGTCGTGCTTGCCGTGGCCGCCCCCGTGAGGTTCATCGTCACGCCGGAGGTCACCGCCCCGCTCACCGTGCCCGAGATGCCGTAGGTGGGACCCGTGGCGGTGGCCGACACGCACCCGGACTGGGCGGACTCGCACGTGCCCGTGGAGTCCACCGCCGTGACCTTGTAGGCGTAGGTGGTCCCGGCGCTCACCGTGCTGTCCGTGTAGGAGGAACCGGTCAGCCCGCTCGCCAGGAGAGTGAAGGTGCCTCCGGGGCACGTGCCGACATAGCGGTAGATCTTGTAGGTGGTCCCTGCGGGCGAGCCCGCCGTCCAGGTGACCTGGATCTGGTTGTTGGCTGGCGTGGTGGCGGAGCCGATGGTGGGCACGCCGGGGGGCGTGCAGCCGCAGGCGTCGAACTTGAAGGCGGCGACTCTCGTCTGGCCCGAGCCGCCGTACTCGGTGGTGAACCAGAAGGTGCAGTCGTCGGAGGGGTCCACGCCGATGCCGGCGTAGTCGCCCCACCGCTCGTTGTCCGTCTTCGAAGTGGTGGCGTCCACGATGACGTACTCGCCCTGGGGCATGGCGCCCGCCGGGTCCGTGGACAGGCGGCCCTTGAAGTAGGCCGACGGGTAGTAGGGGGAGGCAGTGCCCGTCCGCGTGTAGCCGATGGCGATGTTGCCCGAGCCGTCCATGGCCGCGGAGCCCACGGACCGGTGAACGTTGGCTTCGCCGCCCACGACGCCCTCCTGGAAGAGGGTCCAGTTGCCACCGCCGGTCTTGCGGACGTCGAACCAGCGAAGCGCTGCGTGGTCGGTGCCGTCCACGTCCGTCACGTAGCAGCCCACCAGGGTCTCGCGATCCCCGAAGTTGCGGTACTGGAGCGGGAAGTGGATGGGCTCGCGGATGGGGTCGATCTTCTGGGTCGTTCCGGGCTGGGGCATGCAGTTCCAGGTGGAGCCCATGCCGCACAGGGTCATGTCGTAGGGGCTGATCTGGACGCTCGGGAGGACGGTGAGGGTCGAGTTCGCGGGCGTCGCCCAGTCCACGCTCAGGGCCCACATCTCCAGAAGGTCGTAGGTCTTGTTGGTGACGCCGTCCTGCTGCGCCCGGTCACGGGGGCGCATGAAGAGGGCCGGCGCGCCGTCGGGGGGGGGCGTCATTCCCTGGACGGTGGCCGGGAGAACGAGTTGGAACCCGGAGTTGGGCATGGCCGTGACGGAGAACTTCTGGAAGGTGGCGGGCTGTCCGGCCAGCATCTTGGCACGGTCCAGGGCCACCACGTCCCGCTTCCCGGAGCCGCCCGCGTTGATGCCGACGAGGTAGGAGCCGCCGTTCCCGTTCTGGGGCCACACGCCGTACTTGGGGTAGTCGGGCGTGCTCGTCTCGACGTTGGAGAACGTGTAGGCGTACCAGGTTCCCGTGGGATCGCCGGTCGTGGAGACGTAGACGCACAGGTGCCCGCCGCTGCTGGGGAACTCGGAGATGATCCAGCGGTCGGCCGTCCGGTCGTAGAGAACGATGGGATCGCAGTAGCCGCTGTTGCAGGGCGAACCCGAGGCGAGGGATTGCAGCGTGAAGGTCTTCATGATGGCGCCCGTGCCCTTGTTCAGGACCTGGACGGTGGAGACCGACTGGTTGACGGCCTGGAGGAAGTGGTTCAGCCCGACGTCGCCGGTGGCGTCGGGGGGCGAAGAGATGGAGGTCTGTCCGGCGTAGTTGTGGATGAGCGTGCTGAAGCTCTCGGTTACAAAGCCGGACCCGGCCCGCTGCAGCTGGAGGAGGGGATCGACCCTCGGCTCCACCGGGTAGTTGATGGGGAAGAAGCCGTAGTCTTCACGGCGCTTCATCTCCAGACCGAAGTACTCGCGACCGAGTTGGGCTTCCGGGAGGTCCCTGACGACCGGGGAGATCGTCGGAACCACCGGCTCGCTCACGAAGACCGGCCCGCTCGACGGCGCGTCCTGCGCCATGGCAGCCATGCAGACGAAGGTTGCCAACAGCACGCCCAACACCAAGCGCTTTTTCATGAACACCCCCCATTCGCTCCTGAAACACCTCCGACTTCGACCCCCCCCGCACGCAAGGATGGATCAGGGACCACGCGACGGTCCGTACGTACTTGTTCCCGAGGTGCTCGCCCGCTCCATGAGCGCCTCGCCCTTGGGCGAAGGGTAGCCCGCGTCGGCGTCCTCCTCCACGCAGCGTTTCTCGTCGGCCCAGATCTTACACTCCAAATCGAGGTCGCCATAGCGCTTTCGGATCGCCGGTTCGAGGCGCCGCGCGCCCCGCGTCGGTCTTGTTGTCCGCGATCGGCCGGGTCTTGCCGAAGCCCTTGGCCAACAGGCGGGATTCGGCGACCCCCTTCGAGGACCAGGGTCTTCTTCCCCTCCTCGAAGACGGGAGGCGTCGTGTGGGCCAGGCACCGGGAGGAAAACGGGTGCGTGTGGAGGGTTTCGGGGTAGAGGGCGAGGGTGCCATAGCGTTCCAGTACCGGACGTTGCCGCGGATTCGCAGCTTCGAGTTCCTCAGGTTCGCTTTGTTCCTCTGTCCCTCCCTACAATAGCCGCTCTCCCCTCGCCCAGTCATCGAACCCGTCCGCCAATTGCTCGAACGACTCGATGGCGTAGAGCAGCGGCTGGAGGTGCCAGACGTCGTAGTCCTGCTCGACGATCTCTCCGGGATCGAACGGGCGCACCTCGACCGCGTCGGTCAGGCTGTGCTGAGCCTCCGAGAACGACGAAACGATCCCGTTCCCGTAGATCCTGAGCCCCGCCGGGGTTCGGATCATCCCGAACTCCACCGTGAACCAGTAGAACCGCTCGAGGCGCCACCGGTTCTTCCCCTCCGCCTTGAGCGCGCCCTTCCCGATCTTCTGGTAGAAGTCGGCGAACGTGGGGAGCGTGATCATCGGCGTGTGGCCGAACAGGTCGTGGAACAGGTCGGGGGCCGGCGTGCAGTCCAGCTCGTGGCGCGGGCGGATGTAGTCCGTCGAGGGGAAGACGCGGCGCGCGAGGAACGCGAAGAAGTCCTCAGCCGTTCACGCGTTTTCGAGCTCGCGACGCATCGCCTCCAAAGCGACCTTGACCGCCGGGAGGTCGTTCTGCACGATGTCCCACACACGCGGCACGCTGATCCCCAAGTAATCGTGCACGAGGACGTTTCTGAAGCCAACGAGACTCCGCCAGTCGACCTCCCGGTGGCTCGCCTTGAACGCATCGGGCAATTGCATGATGGACTGAGCCATCGTTTGCAGGTTGTGGAGAACGGCCCCCTGAATCAGATCGTTGCCACGGAACTCGCTCTCGCCGGCGGCGGTGAACCTCTCAACACGCTCGATGCACTCCAGCGCGTGCAGAACGAGAACACGGGGATCTTTCACACCGGCACCGCCTCGCGGAGAACTCGATCCTTCAACAAGCGGTGCAGCCCCTCCGGCTCGACCACGTCCACGCGCCGTCCGAGGATGGCTTCCAGGTCGGCCACGAGCCCCCCCGGGAAGAACGCCGAGTGCCGAGGGCCGACTTCCACGAGAAAGTCGACGTCGCTGTCGTCGCGCGCATCGCCGCGGGCGACCGAGCCGAACACC
>JAIQFR010000136.1 GCA_020073205.1 Terriglobia bacterium | reverse complement strand
CGATGGTCACCACGTCGCGCGGCATGTTTCTCCTCGCCCCGGTCGGCCGGGCGGGGAAGATACCTCCCCCATCCCGGTCGAGGCTTGACCGAGGTCAAGATCGCGGCCCGACGGCTCACACGAGCTTGAGGATCGAGAACGCCGCGCCCTGGGGATCGGTCACGACGGCGAACCGGCCGACGCCCTCGATGTCCTTGGGAGGCACGAGCAGCGTCGCGCCCGCGGGAGTCCCGGCGGGAAGGAGGGTGGCTCTATTTCAGGCGGGTTCGCGGGGCCGACGGGGACAGGTTGGAGACCGGGACCGGGGCGTTTCCAAAGAGGGCTCGCGCGATCCGGAGTGCGGGCCGCTGGCTGAGCCGCTCCCGGAACTTCGAGTACGCGGGCCGGCACTCGGCGCAGTAGGCTTCCCCGGGTTCGAGCCCACGCTCTGCGCAGAAGACGCACCACGCTTCGAGCGGATCGTCGGTCGTCGGCAGCTTCACTGGGTCGCGCATGGCATCCCCAACGGTGCGAGACGTGCCCGCCGCCGATCAACGCAAGAAACGTACCGCCAAGAAACCCCCGCGCCACGTTGCCGGGTCGGTGCTACGGCACCTACGAACTACCGGTTCGGGTAAGGAGGACACGGTACGACCGGGAGCCACCAAAACGTGGCGGCGATCCCAGGACCGAAGGAAAGGCCTGCTGGAACAGGCTCCGCGAGCGCCCCGTCAGCGGCCGCTACCCCGCCGAGCGCAGGGCGTCCACCGGCATCATACGCGAAGCCTTGAGCGCGGGATAGATGCCGTAGAGGACTCCCAGAAGAACCGCGATGGCGAGCGCGGTGGCCAGTCCGCCGAGGTGGATCGGGAGGCCGGCCGGGAAGAACCCCGCCGCGGACTTCGTGATCGCGACCCCCGCGGCGGCCCCGAGCACGCCGCCCGCGAGGGAAAGGATCACCGCTTCGAGGAGGAACTGCGCGAAGACCTCCGCGTCGCTCGCCCCGATCGCCTTCCTCAGGCCGATCTCGTAAAGACGCTCGCCGATCGAGATCAGCATGACCGACATGAGGCCGATCCCGCCGACCAGCAGCGAGATGCCGGCGATCGTCCCCGTGACGATCTTCCAGTTCCGGATGAGGTCGGTGACCCGGGCCCGAGCGCGAACGATCTCCTGGGCGATGTTCTGGACCCTGAAGTCCTGAACGCCGCGGTGCGCGATCTTGAGCGAGGCGACCACCTCGGACTCGAGGGCCCCGAGCTTCTCCGGCCGGTCGGTCTTGACCGCGATGAAGCTCACCGGCGAGTCCTCTCCCGTGTAGAACTTCCGGAGAGTGCTCAGGGGGACGTACATCCCCTCCATCTCCTCGATGAACTCGTCGTCGTTGACGAAGTTGTTGCCGAGCTTCCTCCCGACGCCGATGACCGTGAACGGCCGCCCGGCGACGTACACCGGCTTCCCCAGCGGATCCTCGGAGCCGAACAGCCGGCTCCGCATCCGGTGCCCGATCACGCAGACACGGGCAAACGATCGCTCGTCGGAGTCCGAGACGAACCGCCCCGCGGCCAGCGAGCGGTCCCGGACCCGAGCGTACTCCGCCGTCACCCCTTGAATCCGGGCCTTCCGCTCCACCGAGCCGCGGCGGACGATCTCCTCGTCGAAGACCGTCGGCGCCGCGGAGGTGACGAGTTCGCGCCGAGCCAGGAGGATCGGGACGTCCCTGGGCTGGAGCCCCTCCGATCGGGTGAAGAGCGCCCCTTCCCTGAGATCGCGCGCCTCGCGGTTCACGACGTACACGACGCCGTCGTAGCCGAGGTCCGCAAAGCCCCTCCAGACCGCCACGACGATCCCGTCGAGGAACGAGGTCATCACGACGATCGAGAGCGTGCCCAGGATGATCCCCAGGAGGGTGAGCGTCGATCGCAGCTTGTGGGCGCGGATCTCCCCCAGGGCGGTGCGGAAAGCCTCCCCGAGGTTCATTCGTACCTCAGCGCGTCCACGGGGTTCAAGCGCGCGGCCTTGACCGCGGGGTACAGGCCGAAGAACAGCCCGGTGAGCACGGACGCGGCGACACCGATCACGCCCATCTGCGCGGTGATCACCGCCGGCTGGCCCAGGAGCGCGGTGATCGCCCGCGCGAAGCCGACGCCGAGCAGGAGTCCCGCGGCGCCGCCGATCGACGTCACCAGGATCGATTCCACCAGGAACTGCACCGCGATGTCGGTCCCCTTGGCGCCGATCGCCTTGCGGACGCCGACCTCCCGGACCCGCTCCTGGAACGAGGCCAGCATGATGTTCATGATCACGATGCCGCCCACGATCAGGGAGACGATCCCGGTCACGAGGAAGATGACGTCGAACATGCGCGACTGCTCCTGCTGCTGCTTCAGCCGCTCGCTCCGGTTGTAGACCTCGAAGTCCTGGACCCCGCCGTGGCGGCGGTACAGCACCGTCTTGATCGCCTCCGACGCCTTCGTGTTGTTGGCGACCTTGTCCACCACGACGTTGACGTAGTTGACCCGCTTCTTGTCGTCCCCCGAGAAGCGCGAGTAGACGGTGGTGAGCGGCACGAAGGTCATCCGGTTCATCCACTCCAGCGCGTTGTGGGACTCCTCGCCGAAGTAGAACTCCTTCCGCCGCATCACCCCCACGACGGTGAACCCCACGTTGTCGAAGTAGAGCGTCTTCCCCAGTGGGTCCTCGTTGCCGAAGTACGTGCGGGCCGCGGTGTCGCCGAGAACGGTGACCCGCGACTGCGAGGCCATGTCGTCCTCGGTCAGGAACCGGCCTCGCGCCGGGTAGAACTTGTACACCGCCGGGTAGTCCGGGGTGGCGCCGGAGATCTCGCTGCTCCGCTGGAACGTGCCGTAACGCACCACCAGGTCCTGCTGCACGATCGGATCCACCAGCTTGGCCCAGGAGACCTCCCGCTTGATCGCCTTCACGTCGTCCCACGTCAGACCGTCGCTCGCGAGCTGGCGGGCGGTGACCCTCGTTTCCTTCGAGGGGTGGTTCGAGACGAAGAGCTTGGTCAGGCCGCCGAACTCCGAGAAGAAGCGCGTCGCCTGGCGCCGCCCGGAGTCCGCGAGCCCCTGCACCGCCACCAGCGAGGCGACACCCAGGATCACCCCGAGCGTCTGCAGGAGCGTCCGCAACTTGTGCGTCCGGACGTCGACCAGGCCGTCCACGATCGACTCGTGGATCGTCACGGCGAGGTCCCCGGGTCGACGGCCTCGCCGTCCTCGATCAACCCGTCCACCATCCGCACCACCCGGTGCGAGTGGGCGGCGATGGCCGAGTCGTGGGTCACGAGGAGCACCGTGTGGCCCTCGCGCTGGAGCCCGTCGAAGATCGCGAGGATCTCCTGCCCCGTCTTCGAGTCCAGGTTCCCCGTCGGCTCGTCGGCCAGCACGATCGGGGGATCGTTGACCAGGGCGCGCGCGATGGCGACCCGCTGCTTCTGGCCGCCCGACAGCTGCGTCGGCAGCGCCTTCGCCCGGTCCGCGAGGCCGACCCGGTCGAGCGCGGCCCTCGCCCTCTCCCGACGCTCGCGCCGCCCCTCTCCGGCGTACAGCATCGGCAGCTCGACGTTCCTCAGGATCGTCGCGCGCGGGAGCAGGTTGAACGACTGGAACACGAAGCCGATCTTCCGGTTCCGTATCTTCGCGAGGGCGCGCGAGGACATGCCGGAGACCGGGGTCCCGTCGAGGAAGTACTCTCCCTGCGTCGGCACGTCGAGGCACCCGAGGATGTGCATGAGCGTGGATTTCCCCGAGCCGGAGGGGCCCATGAGGGCGATGTACTCGCCGGGCAGGATGTCGAGATCGATCCCCCGGAGCGCGTGGACCGCGTTTTCCCCGGCGTCGTAGACCTTGTGGACCGCGTCGAGGCGGATCATGGAGCCGTTCGCCGCGCCGTGGGACGGGACGCCGGCCACGGCTAGTCCTCCTCGACCTGCCGCGGCTTCGTCGGATCCTCGAGCGCGACGTCGACACCGGCCTCGAGCCCCTTCAGGAGCTGCGCCCGCTCCAGGCTCGCCAGGCCCACCTTGACCTCGCGCTCCTCGAAGAAGCGCTGCCACGCGTCGGAGATGTCGTACTTCCCCGCTTTGGTCTTCCGCGGGTTCCGCTCGCCGGGCTTCGGCTCGTCGAACGTCTTCTTGAGCACGTAGACGATCTCGCGATCGTTCTTCTTGAACACCGCCTCGGCGGGGACGGCGAGCACCTTGAGGGCCTTGTCGCCGCGGACCTCGATGTTCGCGGTCATCCCGGCGCGGAAGTCGGGAACCTGCGCCTTGAGGGTCACCTCGATGTCGAACACCTTGACCTTGTCCTTGAGGCGCGCCGCGGGCGAGATGTGGGTCACCGTCCCGTCGAACCGTCGGTACGGGAAGGCATCCACGGTGACGACGACCGGCATGTTCAGGCGGACGCGGCCGATGTCCACCTCGTTGATGGACGCCTTGATCAGCATCGATTGGAGGTCCGCGACCGTGTAGATCACCGTCCCCTCGTTGAAGGAGGAGACCCCCGAGGTGACCGTCTGGCCCACCTCGACGTTCTTCTTGATCACGTACCCTTCCATGGGGGAGACGATGTTCACCCGCTCGGTGGTGGAGATCTGGCCGGTCAGGGGGATGCCGCTCTCCTCGACGATGCGGTTGCGGGTCTTCGCCGCCTCGAGATCCTCGGTCGAGGTGTCGAGCTTCAGGCGGAAGTTCTTCATGTCGGTGTCGGAGAGGTATCCCTCGTGGTAGAGGCGCTCGTTGGTCTCGACGTCCCGTTTCGCGTCGGCGGCGCGGATCTGGGCGAGCTTGAACTCGGAACGGACGGCGGCGAGGGTCTGCGCCTGATTCACGTCCGGCTCGACCCGGGCGAGGACCTGGCCCGCGCGGACCTTGTCCCCCTCGAGTACCAGGAGGTCGATGACCTTGCCGGAGAGGTTGGACTTCACGTCCACCTTGACCACGGGCTCGATGGTGCCCACCTCGTTGACGGTGACCTGGATGTCGCGCACGTCCGACTTGCCGAGCCTGAGATCGAGATCGTCCGACTTGATCTTGCCCTCGCCGCCCGACCCGCCCCCGCGAAGCGTGCCGACGCCGACGCCCGCCGCGCCGACCACGACCAAGAGCAGCAGGATCCAGGGCCAGCGCCTGCGGCGCCTCAGGGGAATCGTGGGAACCATGTAACGGCCCTCCTACGTGGCATCCGGAGACGTCGCGGGCGGGTGGGACGCCAAGGGACGTCCGCCCGGCTCGCTCTATCTGATACGAGCGGGGACTCGAGCGAGTTCCCGGACGCTTGCCGCGACCGGCCAAGTTCCCGCGGCCCGGACCCTCAGGCGGCCCGGTAGGCCGCCGCGAAGGTCGTCGAGAACTGCTCCAGCGTGGTGGGCGTCGTGGTGCGCTCGGAGCGCGGCTCCCTCGCCTTGGCCCGCTCCTCGTTGAAGGCCCGGGCCATCTCCACGTACAGATCCGCCATGCTGGTCGACAGCCCCATGCCCACGAGGGCCTGCCGGGTGGCATCGTACGGGAATTGCACGTACTTCAGGTCAGGCTTCCCCACCGCGCGTCCCAGGATCGCGCTGGCCTCGGCCATGGTGTACTCCCGGGGCCCCTGAATCTCGCGGGAGGCTTTCCCTTCGAAGGACGGAAGGGCCAGGAGCTCTTCCGCCGCCGCGCCGATGTCCCGGGTCGCGATCATCGGGAGCGGGAGATCGCCCCTGAGCGCGCTCCCGTTGATTCCCTGGCTCTTGATGATCGCGATGCTCGAGAG
Source organism: Terriglobia bacterium (assembly GCA_020073205.1). Taxonomy (NCBI): domain Bacteria; kingdom Pseudomonadati; phylum Acidobacteriota; class Terriglobia; species Terriglobia bacterium. Next base: position 3,624 of record JAIQFR010000136.1, on the reverse strand, counting down.
CGTGTTCTCCATGAAGAACCCCGCCCGGAGGTGCACGGCGGCGCTGTTCTTCAACGCGTTCAGCCTCTGCTCGAGTTCGTGAAGACCGGCGATCGGCCCCGTCCCCGCGGGCAGGTCCGCCCCGATGCTGCTCAGCGAGACCACGTGGGTGACCCCCGAGGCCGCGAGCGCCGAGCCGAGAGCGGCCACGACCCGCCGCTGCTGCGCCCGGACATCCGCCGCCCCCAGGCTCGGCGGAATCATCGCGAACGCGGCGCCGGCCCCCTCGAGCGCCCGGCCGAGGAAGGCCGCGTCCTCGAGCGACCCGACGGCGGTCTCCGCGCCCAGATCCGCCAGCGGCTTCAGCCTGCCGGGGTCCCGGCCCACGGCCCGCACGCGTTCCTTCCGCGCGAGGAGCCTCCTCGCGATCTCCCCTCCCACGTGCCCCGTCGCTCCCGTCACGACCACCAGGTGATGCATTGCGGACCTCCCGATCGCCGATCAACGAGGATAGTCCCGCCCGGGCGGGGCGCCAGTCGAGTAGGCGGTCTCGCCATGACCTACGTCCAATCGTCCCGGGCCAATACCTCGCAGGTGTGCGGATCCTTGATCTCGGGAGCGCAGCGAAGCGTCTGCGCCTGCTCTCGTGATCGGCTCGACGCGCCATCCAACGCCCCTTGTTGGTTGGTGGGCTTCAGAAGTTCTCATCGAGCTCGCTGTGGTAAGACTCGGCAACTGATCTGTACCCATCCTTCCTCGCTTTGCACTCAGAACCGAATACACGCACCTTACCCGTGCTCGTAGCTATTGCCCTGCACTCCGGCGTGCGTTCCGCCTCTCTACTAGTCAGGCAGTCATATCCCTCGTCGCAAGGTGTCAGGTATGTTTTGGACCGCACGACCCCGACCACTTTCACATCAGCTAGATTCGTACCGAGTTCCTCTAGCGGGACGAACCCCTTCCGTCGCGCCTCATCTCGATCGGGTAGGATCACCTTCTGACACGGCGCGGCCAACGCGTATTCATAAAGTGGTGAACACACATCGGCGTACTTCTTGAGACACACCAGTCCGACCACACTCCTCTGAAAACCAGCGGCCTCCGCCTCCTGTGGAGAAACAAAGAAGGTCACACCATCACGGGCAACCAACTTCCTATACCGCTGATAACACGAATCCTCGGGCAGGAGATACCGCTTCCCCGATTGCGTGCTACATACCATCACTTCGCGCTTGGGTTCCTCAGTTCCGGTCGCTCCAAACCCTATGGCGCTCACGGCTAATCCCAAAAGCACATTGCACGTTCTGGCTCTTGGAATCCGCTCGCCAACCCTGTTTGTGCATTTTCCCTCCTATCGCGTCTTGGTCTCGAACCAGCCGCCATTAAGGGGCACGAAGATCGGGGTCGAGCTCGACGTGAGAACTCCGCAGGCCGTCATCGAAAAGGATGACCTCGCCCCGCGGCGAGATGACCACTGCGCCGTCGCCCTGGCTGAAATCCATGAACCGGGTCTGGAGAATCCCTTCTCCTTCCGCAAGCACCGCCGTCGCGGCGAGGGACGGCACGATGCACACGGAGGTTCCCCCGGCTTCCAGGGCGCGTCCGCGGGGTAGAACCGCAAAGTCCGATCGCTTTACGTCTTATATTCGCCTATCTCTTGTCGACTCGCCATTGCTGTCTTTATATATACTACAAATCATCGCTATATAAATAATATCACTTGCGCGGCCTTGTCCGTCTCGGTACTCTTCAGTTAATGCCAATCGCCGCACGAGCTACCTCGATCTCCGTGGGTCGCCTCCTCCGGCAGCGGAGAACGGAGATGCACCTGTCGCTCCGAGAAGTCTCTGGTCGCCTTAAAGAGCGCGGCAGCACGATCCCGGTTTCGACGCTCGCCAGGATCGAGCAGGGGAAGCACGACCCGGGTATCCGCCGACTTCACCAGCTCCTCCGCCTCTACCGGATTCCCCCGCAGCTCGCGGCCGATCTCGTGGAGCTAGAGGACCTTGCGACAGAGCAGCCGCTTGGGCGCGACCTCGGGGTCCTCTACCAGGAGGGGCTGGAGCATTGGAGGGCGGGGGACTACGCCAAGGGTCTCGCCTACCTCTTCGCGGTCAGGCAGTACGTCCCCTTTGACGATGCCTCGAAGCTACTGCGCCAGCGGGCGACCTTGGTCTTCGCCATCCAGGCGCGGACGCTCGGGAAGTTCCGGCTCGCGCGGGAGATCGTGGACGACCTGCTCTGCGAGCCTCCTGATCCCTCCATCCAGGTGAACGTCTTCGTGCTTGCCGCGAGCGTCTGGCAGCGGCTTGGGTCTCTCGAAATGGCGCGCGCGTTGGTGGGCCACGCCGAGCGCTGGCTTGAGGAGCGGGGAGAGACGAGCACACAGCAGGCGGCCTGGGTGTATCACCAAAAAGCCAAGGTGCTCTTGGCTTCGGGTCGCATCGAAGACGCGAACGAGACCCTCGACCGAGCGATCGCGCTTTTCTCGGTGCTCGGGGATACCGTCGGCGAAGGACTGGCGCACATCTCACGGGTCGGGACCAGGGAAGCCACGGGAGACCTCGAGGAGGCCCACGCGCGCACCGAAGAGGCCATCGCATTCGGCGAGCACCACGGCCATCCGCAGATCGCGGTACTCGGCGTAATCGAGCTCGGGCGCCTCTCGATTCGGACGGGCAGGGTGACCGAGGGCGTCAAGACGCTGGAGCAGGCCCTCAGCAGGGCGCTCGCGATCGGTGATCGGCATGTCGAGTTTCTCGCGCATTACCACCTTTGGAAGGCGTTCACTGGGATGCCCAATCTTGATCGTGCGCGGGTGGAGTTTGAAGCCGCCAAGTACTTCGTCCGCTTCACCGACGAATCATCGCCGGAGGCTGACGAGGTCCGCGAACTGATCGACAAGGGGGGCATTCATGAGATCACCGGTGCGCGCCGCACTCGTAGGAGTTCTTAGCGCCTTCGCGCTCCTCGTCCCACTCACCCTCTTCGCCTCCGATCCGCCGGCCGCCGTGCTCGATGTCCGGACCGGGCGCATCGTGACGACCGACGCCTACTGGACGGGGTCGCAGTACCAGGTTCGCTGCACCATCACGTACAGCCCAGGGCGCCAGGATGCCGTAGTCGTCGGGGAGAGCGCCTACGATGACGTCGACCCGCGCATCGCCTTGAACTCGACGAGCGATACCTGGGTTGTCTGGTGGCGGAACGCATCGACGGGGCAGGTGCTGGTGCGGAAGCGTACCGACGCCACCGCGACTTGGGGAGACGAACGACAGGTAAGCAGCGGCGATGAGAGCAGCGAGCATCCGCGGATCGTCTTCGATGGGACCCTGCCGTGGGTCGCGTACGAAGTTCAGGGCGCGAACGGCAAGAACATCGCGGTAAGCGCGGTGATCGACGACCCCCAGCCGATTCCTCTGCGCACGCTCCTCGGAACCACCACGTACCTTGGCGACCTGGACGTTCTCATTGCCTCCGATTCCGGTCACCTCTGGGTGACATGGGTGAATAGCGAGACGGAGATAGGGTGGTCGGAGTACGACTACGGGACGGGGACCTGGAGTGCGCCAAGCTCCGAGTCGTACGCTTCGGACAGCGTGGATGACGCGCGAGAGAGAATCCAGTCGGCAGTCCTCGGAAACT